>DASSVX010000336.1:0-13534 GCA_035705655.1 Casimicrobiaceae bacterium | reverse complement strand
AAGTGCACGGCGAAGAAGACCGCGATGTAGTAGAGGAGCGACGGAATCACCGCCCACAGCGCAACCTGCGCATACGGCACCGCGAGGAACTCCGCCATCACGAATGCCGCCGCGCCCATGATCGGCGGCATCAGCTGCCCGCCCGTCGACGCCACCGCCTCGACCGCGGCGGCGAACGGCGGGCGGAAGCCGGTTTTCTTCATCAGCGGAATCGTGATCGGCCCATCCACCATCACGTTGGCGACGGCGCTCCCCGACACCGTGCCGAAGAGGCTCGACGAAATGACCGAAACCTTCCCCGGGCCGCCGGCCGTATGACCGGTCAGCGACAGCGCGAAATCCATGAACAGCTGTCCGGTGCCGCTTTTTTCCATGAACGCGCCGAACAGCACGAACAGCATCACGTAGCTCGCCGAAACGCCGAGCGTCGATCCGAAGATGCCTTCGGTCGACAGGTAGAGCTGCTCGAGCAGCACAGGCAAGCGGACGTGCGTGAAGCCGACCGCGTAGACGAGGAACGCGACGGCCGTGAGCGGCAGCGCGAGCCCGATGACGCGCCGCGTCGCTTCGAGGACGATGACGATCGACGCGATGGCGAAGAACGCGTCCGATGCCGTGAGATCGTCGATGTAGATGATGCGATTGATGAAGTAGTCGTAGTTGACGAAGATGTGCAGCACGAATCCGAAGCCGAGCGCCAGCAGCGCCATGTCGAACGCCCGCCACGCGGGCCGGCCGGGGCGCGTCGGATACAGCAGGAAGACGAGCGTCAGCGCGAACAGCAGGTGCGTGCCGCGAAAGATGATCGCCTCCGGCGGACCGAAGGCGGCAACGTACATGTGGTAGAGCGACATCGCGATCGCGACGCCGTCGACGAGCGCGCGCAGCGCCCGGCTCGTTGGCGCGGTCGCCGGGACTTCGTCGGTGACGATGACGGCCGGAGTCGCGGAAACGAGAGGCCTCTCCACGCTCGCTTCGCTCGCTGCCCCCGGAGGCGGCGTCGTCAGTGCGTTGGGACGGTCCTGCGGCACCGACGCGGGATCAGCCATGCGCGATCACATCGCGCCGACTTCCTTGTAGTACTTCGCGGCGCCCTTGTGGAACGGGACGCCGATGTCGACGGCCATGTCCCTGGCCGTCAGCCCGTGGATGGGCTTGACCACGGCGGCCATGTCGTCGATGTGCGTGGCCATCGCCTTCGTCATCTCGTACACGATCTTTTCCGGCATGTCGCAGCGCGCGACGATGTGCGTCGAGTAGGCGATCGCGGCAACGTCGCGGTCCTGCTTCGGATACGTGCCGGCCTTGATGACGAGCTTGACGTAGCCGGGATTCATCCTGTGCAGCTCGCTCATCGTCTTGTCGTCGACCGGCACGAGATCGATGTCGCGTGCGCTCGCGAGGTCCATCACCGCCGACGCGGGCGACGTCGTGCCGAGCGTGAATACCTGCGCGTGGCCGTCCTTCATCATGTCGACCGCGTCGGTGTAGCCGGCCTGGTAGTTGGTCTTGGCGAGCGAGCCGTAGCTCATGCCGTTGATCTTCAGCACGAGCCCCGTGAGGATCTCGCCGGTGTTGCCCTTCGGCTGCGTGACGAGCGACTTGCCCTTCATGTCAGCGAACGACTTCACGTGCGCGTCCTTGAGCGCGACGACCTGGAAGTACTGCGGATAGAGATTCGCGATCTGGCAGACGTGGGTCGTCTTTCCCGGATAAGGCGCGCGGCCCTCGATGCCGTCGACGGTGGTCGCCGAATTGGCGAACCCGACCTGCGCCTTGTTCTCCTCGACGCCGCGCACGTTGGCGATGCCGGCGCCGGGTGTCTCCTGGATGGACAGTCCCGGGATCGCCTTTTCCCACATGTTCTTCAGTGCGCCACCGAGCGGGATCCACGATCCGCCCTGCGGTCCCGTCATGAACGTGATCTGCTCGGCGGTTGCCGGCGCGGCGATGGCCGCGACGCAGGCGAACACAACGGCCTCGGCGATACGATTGCGCATCATGTCGACTCCTCCTGTGCGGTCGCCCGGCCGCCGGGAATGCGCCGGGTCTCATCCGCGGTGAACGCATTCTGTGCGGGCGTCGCAAGGCGGTCAAGCGATCGCATCGGACCGGCCCTGGGCCGGTGTCTCGGCCGCGTATGATAATTTCGGCGAGTCGGAAATTTAATCGCGTCGCGATCGAGCCGTCGTGCGGCGCGGCAAGCATCGATGGTGCGCATGCGCGCGCCACGACAAAGGAAGCGTCGCCGTGCCGCTGCGCATCGAAGACTACGCACTGATCGGCAACACCCGCACAGCAGCGCTCGTGGGCAACGACGGCTCGATCGACTGGATGTGCGTGCCGCGCTTCGACTCCAACGCCTGCTTCGCGGCGCTGCTCGGCGATCGCGGCAACGGGCACTGGCAGATCGGCCCGGGGCACGGCGTTGCGTCGGTCCGTCGGGCGTACCGTCCAGGCACGCTGATCCTCGAGACCGAGTTCGAAACGGCCGACGGCGCCGTGCGCGTCATCGACTGCATGCCGGTGTGGAACGAGCGCACCGACATCGTGCGCATCGTCGAGGGCGTGCGCGGCCGCGTGCCGCTGCGCGTGGACCTCGTCATGCGCTTCGGCTACGGCGCGATCACGCCGTGGGTGCGCCGCATCGATGGGGCGCTCCGCGCGACCTCCGGCCCCGATTCGCTCGAGCTGCGCACGCCGGTCGCGCTCGAGGGCCGCAACTTCACGACCGTCGCCGAGTTCGTCGTGACGGAAGGCCAGCGCGTGCCGTTCGTGATGACATGGTTTGCATCGCACGAGCCGCGCCCGGTCCCCATCGACGCCGAGGCGGCGCTCGAAGCCACGGAAAGATACTGGCGCACTTGGGTCGACCACTCGATGTACGACGGGCGCTGGGCCGATGCGGTGCGCTCGTCGCTCGTCGTGCTGAAGGCACTCACCTATGCGCCGACCGGAGGCATGGTGGCGGCGATCACGACGTCGCTGCCGGAGAAAATCGGCGGCACGCGCAACTGGGACTACCGCTACTGCTGGGTGCGCGATGCGACGTTCACGCTCTATGCGCTGCTGCTCGCGGGCTATCACGACGAGGCGCGCGCGTGGCGCGAGTGGCTGTTGCGCGCGGCCGCCGGCCACCCTGCCGAATTGCAGATCCTGTACGGCGTCGGCGGTGAGCGCCAGTTGACCGAAATGGTGCTGCCGTGGCTACGCGGCTACGAAAACTCGGCGCCGGTGCGCGTGGGCAACGCCGCGGCCGTGCAGTCGCAACTGGACATCTACGGCGAATTGATGGACTCGCTGCACCTCGCGCGGAGCGCCGGCCTCGACACCGACGCCGACACGTGGAAATTCGAGCGCACGCTCGTCAATTTCCTCGCGTCGAACTGGCAGAAGCCGGACAGCGGCATCTGGGAGATGCGTGGCGAGCCGCAGCAATTCACGCATTCGAAGGTGATGGCGTGGGTGGCGATGGACCGGGCGGTGAAGGCGATCGAGAACCACGGTCTCGACGGACCGCTCGAGCGCTGGCGCGACGTGCGCTCGGCCATCGAGCGCGACGTGTGCGAGCACGGCGTGGACAAGCGCCGTGGCGTATTCGTGCAGCGCTACGGGTCCACCGAGCTCGACGCGAGCCTGCTCATGATTCCGCTGGTTGGCTTCCTGCCACCGGACGACCCGCGGATCCTGAAGACGATCGAGGCCATCGAACGCGAGCTCGTCGTCGACGGCCTCGTGCTGCGCTACCGGACGCAGACGAGCGTCGACGGCCTGCCGCCCGGCGAAGGCTTCTTCCTGCCGTGCTCGTTCTGGCTTGCGGACTGCCTTGCCTTGTGCGGCCGCCATGCCGACGCCGAGGCGTTGTTCGAGCGCCTGCTCACGCTGCGCAACGATGTCGGATTGCTGTCCGAGGAGTACGACCTTGCGAACCGGCGCGCGCTCGGCAATCTGCCGCAGGCGCTGACGCACGTCGCGCTGATCAATACCGCATGCAATCTGTCGCAACGCAATGGCCCGTCGGAGCATCGCAGCCGCGCGAGCGGCGAGAATCCGCCCGGCGGCGCCGTGCCCGCCGCGCTGCCCAGGGCCGGCTAGCAAGCCAGGCACTGCCGATTCCTCCGTGACGGGCCACCTGCGGCCGCCGGCCGCGGCGCGAGTCTAGTGCGCGACGATCACCATCCACGGCACGCCGAAGCGATCGGCAAGCATGCCGAAGCGCGGCGAAAAGAACGTCTTCGTGAGCGGCATCTGCACCGTTCCGCCGTCGCCGAGTGACTTGAAAACGCGTTCGGCTTCAGCTTCGCTGGCAGCGGTGATCGAAAGCGCGAAGCCGTCGAATTTCGGCTTGCCCGTGCAGTGGCCATCGGAAGCCATCACCGTCGTGTCGCCGATGCGCAGCGTCGCGTGCATGATCTTGTTTTCGGCGCCGGGAGGCACCATCCCGGGCTGCGCGGGCTCGGGGCTGTCCTTGTAGCGCATCAGCATCTGCACTTCGGCGCCGAGTGTCTTCCGGTAGAACTCGACTGCTTCCTCGCAGCGACCGTCGAAGAACAGGTAGGGCTCGACCTTCATGTCGTCTCCTTTCAGGAACGAGGGTTAAATCGCCGCCTGTGCGGCGACGCCCGGCGCGCCGAGCGCAACGCGCGCGTCGACATCGTCGGCGATGGGGCGTACTTCGACCGACCCGGCGCGCGCGCCGGGAATTCGCGCGGCGACGAGGATCGCTTCGTTGAGGTCGCGCGCTTCGATGACATAGTAGCCGCCGACCTGTTCCTTCGTTTCCGCGAACGGCCCGTCGGTCGTCGAGACCCTGCCGTCGCGCACGCGAACGGTGCACGCCGTGGCGGGCGGAAGCAGGCGATTGCAGCCGATGAAGTGTCCGCTTCTGCGAATTCCTTCGGTGAATGCGGCGTACTCGCCCACGTGCCTCGCGGCTTCGGTGACCGGCATTTGCTCGAGCATCTTCTCGGCACAGATAAGGCACAGGAATTTCATCGTGACGTCCTTTATGCCTGGTGCCCGGATTCGACCGGACGCACTTCGACGGCACCGCCTGCGCGCAGCGTGGGAATGCGCCGCGCGATCGCGATCGCTTCGTCGAGATCCTCGCAGTCGATCAGGTGGTAGCCGCCGAGGTGCTCCTTCGTTTCGGCGAACGGACCGTCGGTGATGACCGGCTTGCCGGCCCGCTCGCGCAGCGTCGTCGCGGTCTCGATCGATCCGAGCTTCGCGCCGGCACGATATTGTCCGCTCGCGGCAAGGTCGTGCTGGAACTTGCCGTACTCCTGCATGATCCGGTCGCGTTCCGTCGCGGGGAGCTTGTCCCAGCGATCTTCATCGAAGCAGCACAACAGCAGGTATTGCATCATCGTCTCCTTGTTTCGGATGGGAACGGTGCGTAGTCGAATGCGCGCGTGCGGAATCGACAGCAGTGCGTGCGGCGCTCACGCCGCGGCGTCCGTGCCGGCCAGTTCGGCAAGGCGCCGTTCGAGAAAGCGGCGCTCGGGCTCCTGCCTTGCGAGCGCGATCGCGCGCCGATACGACGCACGCGCCTGTTGTGCATAGCCAAGACGCCGGCAGAGATCGGCGCGGGTCGCGTGCGCGAGGTGATAGTCGCCAAGGTCGCCGCGCGCAAGGATCGCATCCACCAGCGCGAGCCCGGCGGACGGGCCATCGCGCATGGCGACCGCGACGGCACGATTCAACTCGACGACGGGGGACGGCTCGATCCGCATCAGCAGCCCGTAGAGCGCGACGATCTCCGGCCAGTCGGTAAGCTCGCTGCGCTTCGCGTTGGCGTGCACGGCCGCGATCGCTGCCTGCATCGTGTACGGGCCCAATCTTTTCGCCGCCATGGCCCGTCGTACCAGCCCGGATCCTTCGGCGATGTGCGCCTCGTTCCACAGCGAGCGATCCTGCGCATCGAGCAGGACGACGTCGCCGGCCGGTGACACGCGTGCCGCACGCCGCGATTCCTGCAGCAGCATCAGCGCGAGCAATCCGACGGCCTCGGGGTCGGGCAGCAGCGCGACGAGCAGCCGCCCGAGGCGGATCGCTTCGGCGGACCGGTCGACGCGCAGGAGCGCCGGGCCGGACGACGCCGAGTAGCCTTCGTTGAAGACGAGATAGATCACCCGCAGCACGCTGTCGAGCCGCGCAGGCAGCTCGTTTGCCGCCGGCACCTCGTACGGGATGCGCGCATCGCGGATCTTCCCCTTTGCGCGCACGATGCGCTGCGCGAGCGTGGGCGCGGCGGCGAGAAACGCCTGCGCGATCGCTTCGGTGGTGAGCCCGCAGATCTCGCGCAGCGTGAGCGCGACCTGCGCATCGGGCGACAACGCCGGGTGGCAGCAGGTGAAAATGAGCCGCAGCCGGTCGTCGTCGATGTCTTCCCGTTCGAACGCGATCGATTCATCGGCGATCGCTTCGACCTCGTCTATCCGGTCGCCGAGCGCGTCGAATCGCGCGCGCCGGCGAATGCCGTCGATTGCCTTGAAGCGCCCCGCCGACACGAGCCATGCGCGCGGATTGGCGGGCACGCCGTCGCGCGGCCAATGCTCGAGCGCCGCCCGGAATGCGTCGTGCAAGGCCTCCTCGGCGACATCGAAATC
Organism: Casimicrobiaceae bacterium; assembly: GCA_035705655.1. Taxonomy (GTDB): domain Bacteria; phylum Pseudomonadota; class Gammaproteobacteria; order Burkholderiales; family Casimicrobiaceae; genus VBCG01. The sequence goes on along the minus strand of DASSVX010000336.1, from coordinate 6,923 downwards.
GCCGAGCAGGCGGATCAGCGTCGCGAAGATGCGCCGCGATTCGGTTCGGTAAATCGCGTCGATCGTCGCGGCGGCGCTTCGAGGCTCGCCGTTCATCGCAGCGAACGCATGCTGTCGCGTCAGCGCGCGGACGACGACAGCTTCGCCGCCTGCGTGCGCAAACGCGCTTCCTGCTGGCGCAGCGCGGGCGTGAGCTCGGCACCGAAATCGTCGGCCTCGAAGATCTGGCGAATCTCGATCACCGATTCCTCGCCGGGCATGGGATCGGGGCAGCGCTTGACCCATTCGATCGCTTCGTCCTTCGACTTGCACTGCCACAGCCAGAAACCGGCGATCAGCTCCTTGGTTTCGGTGAACGGGCCGTCGATGACCGTGCGTGTGCCGCCTGCAATCCTGACGCGCACGCCCTTCGAGCTCGGCTGCAAACCCTCGCCGGCCAGCATGACGCCCGCCTTGACGAGCTCCTCGTTGAACGCGCCCATCGCGGCCAGCAGCTTCTCGCTGGGCATGTTGCCTGCTTCGCTGCTCGGCGTTGCCTTGACTATCACCATGAATCGCATCGTGGTCTCTCCTGATCTCGAATCGCGCGGCCGGCGCCCGCCGGCTGCCTCGGGTGCGCTTGACGCGCACTACGTCAAGTCGAACCGCACGCACGGAAATCGACAATGTCGCGGGAATTTTAATGTTCCGGGACCGGCGAGGCCGGCGAATGGAAATCACGCGACGTCGATCTTCGCGAGCGCCTGCACGATCGATCGCACGTCGCGCGGCCGGACGAGGCGCTCGACCTCGCGGCCGGCGCGCAGGAAGACGAGTGTCGGCCATAGCTTGATCCGATACGAACGGCCGAGTGCCCGCCCCGGGCCATCCTCGATCGCCAGGTGGCGCACGCCGGGATGCGCGGCCAGCGCCTGCGCGACGACCGGTGCGGTGGCGCGGCAGACACCGCACCACGACGTGCCGAAATCGAGGACGGTGGAGCCCGCCAGCGCTTCCACGTCCCGGCGTGAAAGCGTGGTCGACGAATAGGCGCCGGTGTCGCCAATCAGTGACATTGCGTGTCGCGCGGACTCGTTGGCTTCCTGAGACCTCGCGCCGGTAACCCCGTTCGCTCGCGACTTCCAGTTTTCGTCGCCTGTTGAATGGGCGAGGGGAAGCTTCTATGCTTCGCGCTCGAACGGGTGCCTACCAAAAACCGCTGAAGGAGGAAATTCATGCATTCGGCAATTCGTTACGCGCTCGTCGCGTGCGTCGTCGCGATCTTCGCGTGCTTCTCGGAAAGCGCGGCTGCCGCGGGCGGCAAGATCAAGCTGCAGTGGTTCGGGCAGTCCGCGACGAAGATCACGACGGTCGGTGGCAAGGTAATCGTCATCGACCCCTGGCTCACCAAGAATCCGAAAACACCGGCCGAGTACAAGAACCTCGACGCCATCGGCAAAATGGACATCATCCTCGTGACGCACGCGCACGGCGATCATCTGGGCGACGGTCCCGAGCTCGCGAAGAAGTACAACGCACCGCTCTGGGGACCCGCCGGCCTCGACCAGTCGCTGCAGACGCTTGGCATCCTGCCGCCGAATCTTGCGCCGCGCATGGGCAAGGGCGGCACGATCCAGCCGTTTCCCGGCGTGAAGATCACGCAGGTGCACGCCGAGCACAGCTCGGAGTTCCTCTGGCACAACCCGGCCACCGACAAGGATGAGACGAAGGTCGGCGGCGAGCCGGTCGGCTTCATCATCGAGCTCGAGAACGGCTTTCGCATCTACCACATGGGCGACACGAGCCTCTTCGGCGACATGAAGCTCATCGCCGAGCATTACCGTCCCGACCTCATCATGATTCCGATCGGCGGCCATTTCGTGATGAATCCGCAGGACGCGGCGTTCGCGACGAAGACATACTTCAAGCCGAAGCACGCGATACCGATGCACTACGGAACGAACCCGTTCCTCGTCGGCACGCCGGCCCAATACATCAAGGCGATGGGGAAGACATCGACGAAGATCCACGACATGAAGCCGGGCGATACGCTCGAATTCTGACGCGGGCGCGACGCCTGCACGGGCGCACCGGCGGCCGCATCACCAGAAGTAGATCTGCAGCGCGCGCTCGTCGACCTTCTTCGGGATGGCCTTCAGGACGTCGCGCTGCGGCCTGAAGTTCGCGGCGCTGCGCAAAAGCAGGTTGTCGATCTCTTCCATGCTGTAGCGCCGCTCGGCGGCGCTCGGCGCATGCAGGTCGTTTGCGTCGGGGAAAATGCCCATCCCGGCCAGGATGCAGTACCACGAGAACACGGGATACCCCTTGCCGACCGTCTGCCGGGTGACGTCGGCCGCGATGCCGCGTCCCGACATCCACAGGCCGTACAGCTGGCGCAGCGAATCGGAGACGCTCGTCATTTCCGCACAGGCACGCCAGTAGGCAGTGTCGCGGCGCGTGTTCGTCTTGTAGTGGGTGACGATGTAATCACGCGTGCCCTCGAAATGGTCGTTGACGCGCTGGTTGAAGCGGTCGTGCGCGCCATCGCCGAGATCGCCCGCTTCGAGGCACTCGACGAACGCGGTCGCCGTGCGCTGGATGAACAGGAGCGCCGTCGCCTCGAGCGGCTCGATGAAGCCCTGCGCGAGACCCACCGCCAGGCAGTTGCGGTTCCAGTGCTTCGTAACGCGCCCGACCTTCATCTTGAGATGGCGCGCCGGCGCATCGGCATCGAGCAGCCCGAGCGTTTCCCTGAGCTCGCGCTCGGCGTCGTCGGCCGAACAGAACGACGAACTGTAGACGTAGCCGTTGCCGAAGCGGTTCGTCAGCGGTATCTGCCAGCGCCACCCGTGCCTCATCGCGGCCGACACCGTCTGTGACGGAATGTCGTCGCCGATCGGCGTCGGCATCGCGACCGCCGCGTCGTTGAACAGGTTGCTCGCGAACGGCAGGAACGGGGTGCCGAGCGCCTGCTGGATCAGGAGACCGGCGAAGCCGGTGCAGTCGACGAAGACATCCGCCGCGACCGGCTCGCCGTCCCGGATCGACACCGACCCGATGTCACCGTGCTGGTCGAGCATGGCGCCGGTGACATGGCACGGCACGTATCCGACGCCGCGCTCGACGGCCTTGCGATGCAGATACTCGCCGAGAAGACCGGCGTCGAAGTGATAGCCATACCAGACGTCGAACGGAAAGTTGCGCGCAGGCTTCGGCGCGAGGTCGTGCCCGGCGAGCTGCGACGCGATGAAGAAGCGATTCGGATGCGCATGCACGTCCGCGCCGTTCAGCCGCGCGTGCGTGTTGTGCACGAATTGCGTCATCGTCAGGTTGTCGAGCATCGACGCGAACGGATGGAAGTAGCTTTCGAAGCCGGGCTTCGTCGACCAGCCGTCGAAGCGGATGCCGCACTTGTAGGTTGCGTTGCACGCCGGCATCCATTCCGACTCCTCGATGCCGAGGCTGTCGAAGAAGCCGCGCAGCCAGGGCGTGGAGCCTTCGCCGACGCCGATGATGCCGACGCTCGGCGATTCGAGCAGCAGGATCTCGACGCCCTTCGGGATCAGCGAATGGCCGAGGATCATCGCCGTCATCCAGCCTGCCGTTCCGCCGCCCACGATCACGATCCTGCGGATCGCGGACGGGAGCCGTTGCGTGCTGTCCGGTGCGCGGAAGACGTACGAATGGTTGAAAAGCGTTGCCGTCGGTGCTCGCTCGTCGGTCAGGCTCATCCGTTCGCCTCGGTGGTCGCGGTTTTCGATCCGCGGTGCGAAGCGTGACCCATGGCGTTGCGCAAATCAAGGCGCGCGTCGCGAACGGCCGCGTTGTCGTACAGTACGCGCGTGAACAACGACACCATCGCCGACGCGCCCGCCGCGGTGCAACCGGCGCAGATCGCCGAGTGGCACGGCGTCGACGCCGCGATTTTTCGCGACGAGATCGTGCCCCGGTATCGACCCGCGGTGCTGCGCGGGCTGGTTGCCGATTGGCCGGCGGTGGCCAGCGGCCGCCAGTCGCCGCAAGCGGTCGCGCATTACCTGGCGCGCTTCGGCAGCGCGCATGCCGTCGATGTGCTGATGCTGCCGCCGCACGCGCGCGGGCGCCTTTTCTACAGCGACGACATGCGCGGGTTCAACTTTTCGCGCAGCCGCTCGACGATCGGCGAAGTGAGCGACAAGCTCGTGCGCTATGCGCGCTTCGAGAACCGTCCGTCGCTCGTCGTGCAGAGTGCGCTCGCTGCCGAGTGCCTGCCCGGCTTTGCGGGCGAGAACCGGCTGCCGCTCCTCGACGAGTCGGTGGCGCCGCGGATCTGGATTGGCAGCGCCGTCACGACGCCCGCGCATTTCGACGAATCGAGCAACATCGCGTGCGTGGTGAGCGGCACCCGGCGCTTCACGCTGTTTCCTCCGGAGCAGATCGCCAATCTCTACATCGGGCCGCTCGGGCACGCGCCGACCGGCACGCCGATCAGCCTCGTTTCGCTCGCCGATCCCGATTTCACGCGCTTTCCGCGCTTCCGCGAAGCGCTCGCGGCGTCATCGTCGGCCGAGCTCGCTCCCGGTGATGCGATCTACATTCCGCCGCTGTGGTGGCACCACGTCCAGTCGCTTGCGCGATTCAACGTGCTGGTCAACTACTGGTGGAAGGGCAGCGCGGACACCGCCGCGGGCCATGACACGGCGCTCAACTGCCTGCTGCACTGCCTGCTCGCGCTGCGCGCGCTCCCTGCACAGCAGAGGCAGGCATGGAAAGGCATCTTCGACCACTACGTGTTCGACGCAGGCGAGGCCACCTCGGCGCACATTCCGCCGTACGTGCGCGGCGTGCTCGGCGACATTTCGCCCGAGCTTGCGCGCCAGCTCAAGGCGTTCCTGGTGAGCCAGCTGCAGAAATGAGGCTGGCCGGAACCTGACTCAGAATGTGCTGCACTGGAAGAAGCCGCGGCTGCCGATGCAGTTCGTCGTGGTGAAGTCGCGCCGTTCGAGGCGATCCTTCGTCGCAAGGTGCAGCACGCACTCGCGCCACGGGTCGGAATCGGCCTTGTAGCCGAGCCGTTCGCATCCCGGGCCGTAGACCGCAACCATTTCGTCGACGTCGCGCTGAACCTGTGCCGCGCGTTGCGCCGGCGTGGCGCACCCGGCGACGAGCAGGATCATCGATACGGACAACGCTAACGCACGCATGGGTGTCTCCGTTTGAAAGTCGCGCGACCGGCCGCGTCAGTGCGCCTGGAGCGCGCGTGCGAACGCCCGGGTGAACGCATACGGCGCCGCATCGAGCCCGCTGCAGGCCGAAAGCACGATCGCGGCACCGTGCGGGCACGGGGTGTCGCGATCGAGTGCCCAGAAGTGCAGACCGCCGAGGCCCGCTTCCCGCACGAAGCCGCCGAGCGCGGCCGCGTCGTCGAGCGTGAACACGTTGGTCATCACGTCATTGACTCCGATCATCGGGGTCAGTTCGATCCGCGCCAGCGGCACGGCAAAGCGCGCGGCCACGTTGCGGGCGGCCTGCATCGCCGAGCGCCCCATGTCGCAAACACCGTCGACGACGACACAATTCCGCGCGCTCGCCGTTCCGTAGTCCATCGCCATCAGGTTGACGTAGAAGTCGTCGAGACCGGCGCCGCGGATCGCCGCCATCACCCGTTCGCCGTCGGCGTTGAGGCTTGCGCCGCTGCCGTCGCTCGAAGCCCAGGTCGCAAGGGTGAAGCTGATGCGAAGCCCGGCATGACGATCCTTCGCCGCCTTGATGCGGCGCACCAGCGAGGCGAGGAGCTCGGCGGATTGTCCGCGCTCGATGTCGAAGTCGAGGCCGATCAGCCGCGACGAGGCATAGCGCGCAATGAAGCGTTCCATGCCGGCGTCGGTCGCGCAACTGAACGTGCCGGCCTCACCGCCCGTGGAGACGATGTAGTCGATGCCCGCGCGCTCGAATCGCCGCACGTTGACGCGCGCGAGCACGTCGGGATCGACACCGTCCCATGTTTCGGCGCCGCATTCCCCGGTCGCGAACGCAAGCGTGACCGCGACAACACCGGCGGGAAGCGTCGAGCGGGCGTCCGCCGCGAGCGGCACGACGCGGCCGCCGGCGGTGGTCGCAATCGCCGCGGCATCGGCGTCCCATCCGACAGGCACGTATTTGTACGGACTGTAGACGAAGCGCGCCGCCTCGCTTGCGGGCGCGGCCGATGGCGTCGAGGACGCGGCCGCGCCCGACCCTGCGCGCGGCGCCACGCACCCGGCGGTGAAGATGGTCAGCGCGCATGCCAGCGCCGTCATCGCTCGCGGCGCCGCCGCGACGCGACTTGCGGCAGCGGTTCGGGGACTTCCGTGCATCCGGCGGTTGTCCAAAAAAACGGCGGGGCAAGCGCTGCCCCGCCGTGTGCGTCGATGAGCGGAACCGGTCGTGTCGCCGCCTCAGAACTTGACGCGTACGCCGGCGTAGAACTGCCGGCCGTTCTTGTAGAACGCGCGCGGCTGATCGGTGTTCGCGCCGTAGTACTTGAGCGTCGGGTTGTTGAGGTTCAGTGCGTCGAACGTCAGCGCGACGTTGTCGTTGATCGCGTACGACAATGATGCGGCGAGCGTGCCCGTGTCGTCCTGGTACTCGGGCGTGCTGCGGTCGAGCCCGACGAAGAAATGCGAGCGGAACGTGTACGCGAGCCGGGCGCTGAAGCCATGACCTTCCCAGTAGCCGATGACGTTGTACGTATTGCGCGAGGCACCGACGAGATCGCGTCCGCCGGTTTCGTGCGCGTCGGCGTACGTGTAGTTCGCCTGCACGCCGAAGCCGTAGGCGAGCTCCTGCTGGTAGGCAAGCTCGACGCCCTTCACCTTGCCGCTGCTGTTCGTTGGCGAGGAAATGGTGTACGTGTCGAACGTGCCCGTGCGGATGTTGAGCAGCTGCACCTCGTGGTTGCCGAAACCGACGTAATTCGACAGGTC
>DASSVX010000335.1:0-6825 GCA_035705655.1 Casimicrobiaceae bacterium | reverse complement strand
CCCATCTCGGGCAGGAAGAACACGATGATCGAGAAGACGGCAAGGAAGACGATGACGCCGACGATATCCTTGATCGTGTAGTACGGGTGCGAATAGATGCCGTCGAGCGGCAATCCGGTGTTCGGGTCCTTCGGCTGCTTCTTGATCTCGACGCCGTCGGGGTTGTTCGACCCGGTCTCGTGCAGCGCCATGAAGTGCGCGGCGACCAGCGCGATGAGCACCAGCGGCAGCGCGGCCACATGGAACGCGAAGAAGCGATTGAGCGTGATGTCGGAGATCGTGTAGTCGCCGCGAATCCAGACCGACAGGTCGTCGCCGATCACCGGGATCGTCGAGAACAGGTTGACGATCACCTGCGCGCCCCAGTACGACATCTGCCCCCACGGAAGCAGGTAGCCGAAGAACGCCTCCGCCATCAGCGCGAGGTAGATGAGGCAGCCGAAGACCCACGTGAGCTCGCGCGGCTTGCGGTAGCTGCCGTACATCAGTCCGCGGAACATGTGCAGGTACACGACGACGAAGAACATCGACGCGCCGACCGAATGCATGTAGCGGATCAGCCAGCCCCACTGGACGTCGCGCATGATGTACTCGATGGACTCGAATGCCTTCGTCGCATCGGGCTTGTAGTTCATCGTGAGCCAGATGCCGGTGAGGATCTGCATCACGAGCACCAGCGCGGCGAGCGAGCCGAAGTAGTACCAGAAATTGAAATTCTTCGGCGCGACGTACTTGCCCCACTGACTGTTCCAAAGCGCCGTCAGCGGAAAGCGGTCGTCGATCCAGGTCAGCAACTTGCTCATCGCACGGGGCCTTTCACGACTTGGTGTCTTCCCCGATCACGACGCGGGTGTCGGTCAGGTACTTGTGCGGCGGAACGACCAGGTTGGTCGGCGCGGGAACGCCCTTCAGCACGCGTCCCGCGAGATCGAACTTCGACTGGTGGCACGGGCAGAAGAAGCCGCCGAGCCAATCCTCGCCGAGGTCGGCCGGCGCGACTTCCGGGCGGTAGGTCGGTGAGCAGCCAAGGTGCGTGCAGATGCCGACGGCGACCCACAGCGCGGGCTTGATCGAGCGCGTCTCGTTCTTGCAGTAAGGCGGCTGCTGCGGGACCTCGGACTTCGGATCGGCGACGCGCGGATCCATCTTCGGCAGCGTCGCCAGCATCGGCGCGGTGCGGTTGACGAGCCAGCACACCTTCCCGCGCCATTCGACGTTGATCTTCTGGCCCGGCTCGATCTTGCTGATGTCGATTTCGACGGGCGCTCCGGCGGCTTTCGCCCGCTCGCTCGGCCAGAGGGACATGACGAAGGGCGTCGCGACGGCGACCGCCCCTACCCCGGCGACCACCGATGTGGCGCCGATCAGGAAGCGGCGCTTGTCCTTGTTTGCTATCGCTTCTGTCCCCATCCCTGCCTTTCGTCCGCGTGCGAGTAACGAAGAGCGTCCCGCAAAGCCTTGGAATTATACGGGAAGCCGCCGTTCCGGTTGCAGCGCATCGCGGAATTTCCAGCGCTTTGCGCTGCAGGAACAAGGGTTTGCATCGGATCATCGTGCCGGATGCACGCCGGCCGGCGTGCATCCGGGCAATGCGACGCCGCGTGCGCGCGACTATAATCGACGTCGTTGACCGATCGACACGTGTTCAAGAAATTCTGGCTCCTGTTTGCGCAGGCGTGCACGCTGTGCGTCGCCGCGCTCTTCGTCGTGGCGACGCTTCGCCCCGACCTGTTGCCGCGCCTGTCCGGCAAATCGAGCAACGTCGTCCTGCTGCAGCAATCGCGCGCCCAGGCCGCGGCGCCTGGCGCGACCAGCTATGCCGATGCGGCGAAGAAGGCGATGCCCGCCGTCGTCAACATCTATACGAGCAAGGCGGTCCGCGCGCGCAACCCGCTGCTCGACGATGCGATCGTGCAGCGCTACTTCCCCGAGCTCGCGCGACGCACCCCCGCGCGGCAGACCACGAGCCTCGGCTCCGGCGTCATCGTCGCCCCCGAGGGGTACGTGCTCACCAACCACCACGTCGTCGAAGGCGCCGACGACATCGAGCTCGTCCTCGCCGACGGACGCGAGCTGCATGCCCGCGTGCGCGGCGTCGATCCCGAATCGGACCTCGCGGTGCTGAAGGCCGATGGCGAGAACCTGCCGACGATCACGTTCGCCACCATGGAGGACCTGCACGTCGGCGATGTCGTGCTCGCGATCGGCAACCCGTTCGGCTTCGGCAATACCGTGACGATGGGCATCGTGAGCGCCCTCGGCCGCAATCATCTGGGCGTCAACCGCTTCGAGGACTTCATCCAGACCGATGCGCCGATCAACCCGGGCAACTCGGGTGGCGCGCTCGTCGATACCGCCGGCAACCTGATCGGGATCAACAGCACGATCTTTTCGCAGTCGGGCGGATCGATGGGCATCGGCTTCGCCATTCCGGTCTCGCTCGCGCGCACGGTGCTCGCGCAGATCATCAAGGAAGGCGAAGTCACGCGCGGATGGCTCGGCGTCGAGCCGCAGCCGATCACCCGCGAGGCCGCGCAGGGGCTCGCCCTTGCGCATACCGACGGCGTGCTGGTGCGCGCGCTGCAGCGTGACGGGCCGGCCGATCGTGCCGGCATCCAGGTGCGCGACATCGTGGTCGAAATCGGCGGCAAGCGCACTCCCGACGTGCCGCAACTGCTGGCGAGGATCGCGGAGCTCACGCCCGGATCGAACGCGCGGGTGAAGGTAATGCGCGACGGCAAGCCGCTCGACATCGACGTGACGGTGGCGAAACGGCCGCGAGCGGAAACGCCGTAGCGAACGAGCCGCGCACGCCATTTGAACCCGCTTACTGAACCCGCTTACTGCGCCGGCTCGGTTTCCTCTGCAGCCGCTTCCGGCGCCGCCGTCGATACGAACCGCGCCAGCACGAGCCCGAGCTCGTAGAGCAGCCACAGCGGCACCGCGAGCAGGCTTTGCGAGATCACGTCGGGCGGCGTGAACACCGCACCGACGACGAACGCGCCGACGATCACGTACGGGCGAAACGAGCGCAGCTTCTCGAGGGTCACCACACGCATGCGCACGAGGACGACGACGATGACGGGTGTCTCGAACGTGATCCCGAACGCCATGAACATCGTCAGCACGAACGACAGGTACTTGTCGATGTCGGTCATCATCTGCACGCCGACCGGCGCGTAACCGGCGAAAAAGCCGAACGCGACCGGGAAGACGAAGAAGTACGCGAACGACATCCCGAACAGGAAGAACAGGCAGCTCGACACGAGCACCGGCATCACCAGCCGCTTCTCGTGCTGGTACAGCCCCGGGGCGACGAACGCCCATGCCTGCCACAGCACGTACGGCAGCGCGATGAGGAACGCCGCCATTAGCGTCACCTTGAGGGGCACGAGGAAGGTGCCGGTGACGTCGGTGGCGATCATCGTCGAGCCGTGCGGAAGCACGCGCAACAGCGGCTGCGCGAGCAGCGCGTAGATGTCCTTGGCAAACGGGAACAGCACGAGCAGCACGACGACGACCGCAATGATCGAGCGCATCAGCCGCGTGCGCAGCTCGATCAGGTGCGAAAGGAAGGACTCCTGGGCTTCCGAGGTTTCGCTCATTGGAGAGGGGGCGGCCGTCGAATGCCGACGCGAACGCCAGCGCGAAATCAAATCTTGTCGAAGCCCGGCAAGGGGGCCTGACGCGGCGGCGGCGCCTCGGTGCCCGCGGAGGACACAGGAAGCGGCGGCGCCGCGTCAATGCCTGCCGCGGCCACCGGAAGCGGCGGCGACGACACGGCCGTGCCGCCCGTCTCCGTGGCCTGCGACGCCGCGGCGTTGAGCTCGCTCTCGACGCTGCGAACGCCGGCGGCCATGTCGTTGGCCGCGCCCTTCACCGTCGACTCGAGATCGCGCGCGGCCCCCTGCATTTCGCTTTGCAGGCGGCGCAGTTCGTCGAGCTCCATTTCGCGGCTTATGTCGGCCTTCACGTCGTTCACGTACCGTTGCAGCCGCCCGAACAGCAGGCCGACCGTGCGCGCGGTTTTCGGCAGGCGCTCGGGCCCGATGACGACGAGCGCAACGACGCCGATGACGACGATTTCGGAAAAGCCGATGTCGAACATGGCGAACCGCTAGCGGCCGGCGTGCCGGGCCCGCGAGCGTATCCGCATCCCCGCCGCCGTCATACCTTGGTGGGCCGCTCCTGGCGGACCTCGCCCTCGATCGTGCGTCCGGTGACCTGCGCGGGCGGCTCCTCGGGCGCAGCCGGTTCCTCGGCGCTTTTCATGCCTTCCTTGAAGCCCTTGACCGCGCCGCCCAGGTCCTGCCCGATGTTGCGCAGCTTCTTCGTGCCGAAGATCAGCACGACCACGAGCAATACGATCATCCAGTGCCAGATGCTGAAACTGCCCATCGTTCCCTCCTCGTTATCCTGATGCCGCCGCCGGCCCCATCATGGGACCGAGCGGGTCCGGCCCGCCGATCACGTGCACGTGGACGTGCTTCACGTCCTGGCGCCCGACACGGCCGGTGTTGATGATCGTCCGGAAGCCGTCGCCGGCACCCTGCTCCCGCGCGAGCCGGCCGGCCAGCTCGAGAATCCTGCCGAGCACCGGCGCGTCGTCGGCCGTTGCGTCGTACAGCGTTGCAATGTGCTTTTTGGGCACCAGCATGAAGTGCACCGGCGCGACCGGCTGTATGTCGTGGAACGCGAACACGTCGGCGTCCTCGTACACCTTGCGGCTCGGCAACTCGCCGCGCGCGATCTTGCAAAATATGCAGTTGGAGTCGCTCGCCATGGGGATCGTTCGCGCGCCGCGGGTGCCGGCGCAAGTTCAGCTTCCGCGCGACGCCTTCTCGGCGTGGCCGGAAATGCCTTCCCGCCGCGCCAGTTCACGCAGCACGTCTGCGGGACCGAGATCGTGGCGGGCGAGCAGCACGAGGCAGTGGAACCATAGATCGGCCACCTCGGCAACCAGACGAATTTTATCATTGTCCTTCGCCGCGAGCACCGTCTCGGTCGCTTCCTCGCCGATCTTCTTCAGGATGCGGTCGTCGCCGGCGCCGAGCAGCGATGCGACGTACGATGCCTGCGGGTCCGCGCGCTTGCGCGCCTCGATCGTGGCGGCCACGCGCGCGAGCACGTCCGCGGCGGGCGCGTCACTCGCGGCCGTGCCGGGCGCGTCATTCGCGGCCATAGACGGTGATCGGGTCTTCGAGGATCGGCTCGATCGTTTGCCACTGGTCGCCATCGAGACGCCGATAGAAGCAGCGCTCGCGACCCGTGTGACAGGCGACGCCGCCAACCTGCTCGACGACCAGCAGGATCGCGTCGCGGTCGCAATCGAGCCGTATCTCGCGCACGCGCTGCACATGGCCCGATTGCTCGCCCTTGCGCCACAGCTTGTGGCGCGAGCGCGACCAGTAGTGCGCCTCGTGCGTATCGCGGGTGAGCGTGAGCGCCTCGCGGTTCATCCATGCAAGCGTCAGCACCCGGTGCGTCGCGGCGTCCTGCGCGATGGCCGGCGCGAGCCCGTCGCGGTTCCAGCGCACGGCGTCGAGCCAGTCGTCGCTGCGCGGCGCGCCAGTCATCGCGGCCTCTTTGTGCTGCCTTGCGTTGCGCGAGAGAACGTGTCGGCCGCCTCGGTCGCACCGCGCCGTGCCCTTCGGGCCTCGGCTTCGCCCGCGGTGCTCTCTCGTACATCGATCCCCGCGGCGCGCATCGCCGCCTTCGCCTCGCCCACCGTGTACTTGCCGTAGTGAAAGACCGAGGCGGCGAGGACCGCGTCGGCGCCGCCAACGACAATCCCCTCGACGAGATCCTGCAGCGAGCCCACGCCGCCCGACGCGATGACCGGCACGTTCACGCGGTCGGCGACCTCGCGCGTGACGCGAAGGTCGAAGCCCTTGCGCACGCCATCGCGGTCCATGCTCGTCAACAGTATTTCGCCCGCGCCGAGTCCCGCCACCTGCTCGGCCCAGCCGACGGCGTCGATGCCGGTCGGGGTGCGGCCGCCATGGATGTACACCTGCCACTCGTCGACGGCGCACTGCTTCACGTCGATCGCGGCGACGATGCATTGCGCACCGAAGCGCGCCGACGCCTCGGCGTAGAGCTCGGGCCGCTGCACGCCGGCCGTGTTGATGCTCACCTTGTCCGCGCCGGCGTTGAGCAGTGCGCGAACGTCGTCGACCGACTGGACGCCCCCGCCGACGGTGAGCGGGATGAACACCTGGTCGGCGACCGCCTCGATCATGTCGTAGAGGAGCGCGCGATTCTCGACGCTCGCGCGAATGTCGAGGAACGCGAGCTCGTCGGCGCCCTGCTCGTCGTAGCGGCGCGCGATCTCGACGGGATCGCCCGCGTCACGCAACTCGACGAAATTGACGCCCTTGACGACGCGTCCGCCGGCGATGTCGAGGCAGGGAATGATGCGCTTGGCGACCACTAGCCCTTCGCCGCCTTCAGCGCTTCCTTGAAATCGAGTCGTCCCTCGTAGAGCGCCCGCCCGGCGATGGCGCCGACGATTCCGTCGCCCGCGTACGGAACGAGCTGGTGGATATCGTCGAGCGAAGCGATGCCACCGCTCGCGATCACCGGCGTCTTGAGCTCGCGCGCGAGCTTGACGGTAGCCTCGATGTTGACGCCGGTCAGCATGCCGTCGCGGCCGATGTCGGTATAGACGATCGCCTCGACGCCGTAGTCCTCGAACTTCTTCGCGAGGTCGACGACGTCGTGACCCGTCATCTTCGACCAGCCATCGGTCGCGACCTTGCCGTCGCGCGCATCGAGGCCGACGATGATGTGGCCGGGAAACGCGTAGCACGCGTCGTGCAGGAG
>DASSVX010000334.1:0-3262 GCA_035705655.1 Casimicrobiaceae bacterium | reverse complement strand
CACCACGCCGGTCAGCCCGCGCCGCTTCAGATACTCGATCGCCGGTGGCGCATCCTTGAGCTGTGCGCGGTAGAACTTTGCCGCGGCGAGCAGCGTTTCGGAGAGGTCCTGCGACACCTTGCGCTCTTCGCGCTCGCCGGGGCGCTCGGTACGCGGCACCTCGAGCCCCGCGTCGCGCGCGAGCGTTTCGACCGCCTCGGGGAACGACTGCCCGGTGTGCTCCATCAGGAAGCCGATCGCGGTGCCGTGCGCGCCGCATCCGAAGCAGTGGTAGAACTGCTTGGTGGGGCTCACCGTGAACGACGGCGTCTTCTCGCTGTGGAACGGGCAGCACGCCTGGTAGTTGGCGCCCGCTTTCTTGAGCGGCACCGAGCGGTCGATCACCTCGATGATGTCGACGCGCGCGAGGAGCGTCTCGATGAAGTCGCGGGGAATCAGAGGCGCGCTTTCACCCTGGCCGAGACTTGCGCCATGTCGGCGCGCCCGGTGAGTTGCGGCTTCAAGGCAGCCATCGCCTTGCCCATCAGCGCGGGCCCCGACGCGCCGGCCGCACGCGCAGCGGAAAGCGCGGCATCAATCGCGGCGTCGATTTCGGCGTCGGTCATCCGCTGCGGCAGGTACGTTTCGAGTATGGCGAGCTCCGCGCGCTCGGCATCCGCAAGATCGGGCCGGTGGCCGGCGTCGAACTGCGTGATGGAATCCTTGCGCTGCTTGATCATCCTGTCGACGACGGCAACGATATCGGCGTCGGTCAGCGCCTTTCGCTCGTCGACCTCACGCTGCTTGATTGCGGCCAGCAGGAGCCGGATGGTCGACAGACGCGCGGCGGCCCTCGCCCGCATCGCGTCCTTCATGTCGTCGGTGATGCGATCCTTGAGGGCCATGGAAGCAAAAAGGGGCGAAACGCATCGCCCCTGGTCAGTCGAAAATTCGCGCGCGAGGCGCGCGCAACCCTAGTAGAGCTTGGGGGGCAGCTGCTGGCTGCGAAGACGCTTGTAGTGCCGCTTCACCGCGGCGGCCTTCTTGCGCTTGCGCTCCGAGGTGGGCTTTTCGTAGAACTCGCGGGCCCGAAGCTCGGTGAGGAGTCCCGTTTTCTCGATGGTGCGCTTGAAACGGCGTAGCGCCGCCTCGAAGGGCTCGTTCTCGCGAACGCGAACGCTGGTCATGTTGGGGTGGTACCTTTCCGTGCATTCAAGAGGTTACGGTAACCGGGGATTATAGCAGCCGCGAGCCGCGTGCTGCAAGCGCGCGGTATAGTGGCCCATGCGCGTTCTCGGCATCGAAACCTCCTGCGACGAGACCGGTGTCGCGCTCTACGACACCGAGCGCGGCCTCGTCGCCGAGGCGCTGCACTCGCAGGTCGATCTGCACGCGGCCTACGGCGGCGTCGTGCCGGAGCTCGCCTCGCGCGATCACGTGCGCCGCGTGCTGCCGCTTGCGAGGGACGTGCTGACACGCGCCGGCCTTGCCGTGCACGAGGTGGACGCGATCGCCTACACGCGGGGACCGGGACTGGCCGGCGCGCTCCTCGTCGGTGCGAGTGTTGCAAATGCGCTGGGCTTTGCGCTCGGCAAGCCGGTGCTCGGCATTCACCACCTCGAAGGGCATCTGCTGTCGCCGCTCCTGGGTCATCCCGCACCGGCATTCCCGTTCGTCGCGCTGCTGGTGTCGGGCGGCCACACGCAGTTCTTCGAGGTGCGCGGCGTGGGCGGCTATCGGTTGCTCGGCGACACGCAGGACGACGCAGCCGGCGAGGCGTTCGACAAGACCGCGAAACTGCTCGGACTTGCGTATCCGGGCGGTCCCGCGCTCGCAGCCCTCGCCGAGCAAGGCAACCCGCACGCGGTTGCGCTGCCGCGGCCGATGATCGACTCGGGCGACCTCGACATGAGCTTCTCCGGTCTCAAGACCGCCGTCGCGCTCCGTGCGCGCGAAGCGGCCGGCGGCGGCGATGCGTCGCAGTTGCCGGTATCGCGCAAGGCGGACATTGCGGCGGCGTTCCAGGCGGCGGTCGTCGACGTGCTCGTCGCGAAGTCGTTGCGCGCGCTCGACATCACCGGCATGTCGTCGCTCGTCGTCGCCGGCGGCGTGGGGGCGAACCGGCTCCTGCGAATGCGCCTGGGCGAGGCGCTCGCGACACGGGGTGCGCGCGCCTGGTTTCCCGAGGCGCGCTACTGCACCGACAACGGCGCGATGATCGCCATGGCAGCCGCGCTGCGCCTTGGCGACGCGCGTCGCGATTATCGCTTCTCGGTCGAGCCGCGCTGGGAGCTGCGCACGCTTGGCCGATGAGCTCACGCCCTTATCTTCCGATCGTGCGTTCGCGGCCGCTTCGCAACTCGCGGATGTTCGTGCGATGGCGCCAGAAGAGCAGCAGCGCGATGATGACGCCGACCGTCGCTTCGGCACCGGGCCCGCGCACATAGAAAAGCCCGAGCGGCAGCAGCACGGCCGTCGTGAGCGCGGCGAGCGAGCTGATCTTGAAGCCGAGCGCCATCGTCAGCCACACGGCCGTCAGCGCGACACCGAGCGGCCAGTACAGTGCAAGCACGATACCCGCCGCCGTCGACACACCCTTGCCGCCGGCAAAACGATGAAACACCGGATACAGGTGCCCGAGGAAAACGGCCAGCGCCGCTGCAGCCACCGCCACGTCGGGCGCACCGAGGAGCGGTGCGAGATGGCGGGCCGCGAACACCGCGACGAATCCCTTCGCGCCGTCGCCGAGCAACGTGAGCAGCGCCGCGCCGCGATGACCCGTGCGAAGCACGTTCGTCGCTCCGGGATTGCCCGAACCGTATCCATGCGGATCCGGCAGGCCGAAGGCGCGGCTCACCACCACGGCGAACGACACCGAACCGAGCAGATACGCGCCGGCGATCAGGAGAAGCGTTGCAGCCACGGCAGGATCGCGCGCTTTCGGTAAGATGGCTTCGCGATTCTAGCCCGGATCAGTCGATGAACACGATCTTCATCCATGACCTGCGCCTCGACACCAGGGTCGGTGTCTACGCGTGGGAACGGGAATTGCCGCAGACGATTCGCGTCGATCTCGACATCGGCCTGCCGTCGTCGCGTCCGTTCGAAACGGGCGAGCTGGCCGACGCGATCGACTACGCCGCGGTCGTGAAGCGGCTGCGCGTCTTCGCGGCCGATCATCCGCATGCGCTGCTCGAGCGCTTCGCCGAAGCAGTCGCGTCGGTCGTGCTCGACGAATTCGGTGCGCAGTCGGTGAAGCTTCGTGTCGCCAAGCTCGGCGCAC
>DASSVX010000333.1:0-12438 GCA_035705655.1 Casimicrobiaceae bacterium | reverse complement strand
GCCACCGGCGCATTTCGACGTCGATGGCGCAACCGGCCATATCACGCTGGGCCCGGGCCACGAGTTCCAGCGCGAGGGCGTGCTCGGCGTCTACCGCGATGGCGCGCTCGTGCCGATCGATTCGACGCCTTGATCACGGCGGGCGGCCGCGCCGAGGCGCTCGCGGCAGCGTTCCTGCTGCAGCAGGGTCTCGCGATCGTCGCGCGCAACTTCCGCACGCGCTTCGGCGAGATCGATCTCATTGCGCGTGACGGGCGCGTGCTGGTGTTCGTCGAAGTGCGGCTGCGCCGCTCGACGCGTTACGGCGGTGCCGTCGAGAGCATCACGCCGCGCAAGCGCGCGCGCCTCGTCGCCGCGGCGAACGGCTACCTTGCGATGCTCGGCCGCGAGCCGCCGTGCCGCTTCGACGCGATCCTGATGCGCTCGCTCGACGCGGCGACGATCGAATGGCGCCGCGACGTGATCGCAGTCGACGGCTGACATTCGCGCCGCAGGGCCGCCCCAAGGCGCGAATTGCGCCCCCTTGGGGGCAGCGCCGCCGCGCAAGCGGCAAGCGTGGGGGGACACTGTTAGAATCGCCGGCCATGATCGATCATCTCGAGCGCATCCGCGGCCACTTCGACGACAGCGCGGCACTGAAGCAGGCGGCGGCGCAAACGATGGCGGCGCCGATCGCGCGCGCCGGTGCCGTGCTGACCGATTGCCTGTTCGCCGACGGCAAGATCCTCGCGTGCGGCAACGGCGGATCGGCGGCTGACGCGCAGCACTTCGCGGCCGAGCTCGTGGGCCGGTTCGAGCGCGAGCGTCCGGAACTGCCCGCTATCGCGCTCACCACGGATTCGTCGCTGCTGACGGCGATCGCCAACGATTATTCGTTCGAGCAGATTTTCGCGAAGCAGGTGCGCGCGCTCGGCGCCAAAGGCGACGTGCTGCTCGCGATCTCCACATCGGGCAATTCTGCGAACGTGATCGCGGCCGTCGTTGCCGCGCACGAGCGCGAAATGCGCGTCGTGGCGCTGACCGGCAAGGGCGGCGGACGCATCGGCGAACTTCTCGCGCCCGAAGACGTCCACTTGTGCGTTCCGCACGCGCGCACGATGCGCATCCAGGAAGTCCACCTGTTGACGATTCATTGCCTGTGCGACGTCGTCGACGCCACGCTTTTGGGAGACGATGCATGAGGAAGCGCCTGATCTTCGCCGCGTTCGCGTTCCTGGCCTGCGGTTCGATCGTGCTCAGCGGTTGCGTGCCGCTGGTGATCGCCGGGGCGGCCGGTGGCGCGGCACTGGTCGCCGCCGACCGGCGCTCGGTGGGCGCGCAGACCGACGATGAAGCGATCGAGCTCAAGATGGCGAACAACATCGGCGCGGGCTACGGCGACCGCGTGCATGTGAACGTCACGAGCTACAACGGCATCGTTCTGCTGACCGGCGAGGTCCCCTCGCCCGAGCTCAAGCGCTCGATCGAGGAAATCGCGAAGTCGACCGCGAAGGTGCGCAGCGTGACGGACGAGCTCAGCGTCGGTCCGGTGTCGAGCATCGGCTCGCGCACGAACGATTCGTACATCACGTCCAAGGTCAAGGCGCGCTTCGTCGAGGCGAACAAGTTCGCGCCCAATCATGTGAAGGTCGTCACCGAGCGGCAGGTGGTCTACCTGATGGGCCTCGTACGCCGAGCCGAGGCCGATGCGGCGGCACAGATCGCCGCGACGACGTCGGGCGTCGTGCGTGTCGTCAAGCTGTTCGAGTACATCGACTAGCGCAACAACGCTTCGCGTCCCTTCGATGCGAGCGAGCCCGATGGTGAATCCGCCGGTGTCGCTGCCCGAGCCCCGCTATCCGAACAAAATCGCCGATGCGGCGCACGCGCTCGCGCGCATTGGCGCGCTCGCACGCCCGCTGGTCTTCACCAACGGCGTTTTCGATATCCTGCATCGGGGTCACGTCACGTATCTCGAGCAGGCGAAAGGGCTCGGCGCGTCGCTCGTCGTTGCCGTCAATTCCGACGCTTCGGCGAAGCGCCTCGGCAAGGGCGCCGATCGCCCGCTGAACGGCCAGGATGACCGGATGGCGGTGCTGGCCGCGCTCGCGAGCGTCGACCTCGTCGTCGCGTTCGACGCCGACACGCCGCACGACCTGATCGTCGAGTGCGCGCCCGATGTGCTCGTCAAGGGTGGCGACTATTCGGCCGCAACGACTGCCGGAGCGGCGGAAGTGATCGCTCGCGGCGGGCGCTTCGTCGCGATCCCGTTTCGCTACGAGCGCTCGACGAGCGCGCTGGTGAAGCGCATTCGCGGTTAGGGCGTGTCACCGCGCCGCTAATTGCGGCTCGCCGCACAGCGGGCGATGTCCTCGAACGCGCCGTACACGGGCCTGGCCGGCCGCGGCGTGCCGCAAAGGTCCGGCGGTTGCGATGCCGCGCGCTGGCGGCGCGGCGGATCGCCGCGCCAACGGAGGTCGAGCGTCGGCGCATCGACGAAGAGGTCGCGCACCGGATGCAACCCCAGGTAGAGCGGAGCAACTCCCGTGATGCGATTGTCGGTCCGATGCAGCAGCGCACCGTCGACGGCGCGTATCGGGCCATCGATCAGGTTGCCCTCGACGTCGGCGGCGCTCTCGGCAAAGCGCGCCGTGATACCCGCCGTGTCGATCAGCGTGTTGTGCGTGATGACGCTCGTTGCGGCGCGGTTGAGGTAGATGCCGCCGTCGGAGCATGAGGCGATCAGGTTCGTCGCGATCACGCCTTCGTCCTGCTCCGTGATGCAGCGCCCGTCACGACATGCATCGCGGCTCGATCCACCCCCTCCGAGCGAGAGCCCGACGCGCTGCCCCGGAAAGCCGCGCAAGCGGTCCTCGCACACCACGACGTTGTCCTCGAGGCGGTTGTCGCTGCCTCCGCCCTTGACGAACGCGCCGTAGCTCGTGCCGTCACCGCGCCGCTTCACGAAATCGCTGATCCGATTGCCGCGAATGCGCCAGTGACTCGCGGCGACGAGATCGACGGGCGTCACGGGATTGGCCGTTTCCCGCGGGCCCGTGTTGCGTATGACGTTGCCTTCGATCAGCCCCCAGTCGGGATACGCACCGCGCATTCCGTTGATCTTGAAGTGCGCATTGAAGTCGACGAGCTCGTTTGCTCGCGCGACAAAATGCCCGGCCGCTCCCACGACATGGAATGCGTGCTCGCAATTCGAATGATCGCTGCAAACGCCGCGTATCGTCAGGTTCGCGAACGACCAGTACGGCGCGCTCACGAGAAAGCCCTCGATCATGTTGAATTCGAGCACCACGCTGTGCGGCTCGTCCGCGCTGACGGTGATCGGTGCGCCGGGCGCGCCCGCTTCGTGCGCATCGATGTAGGCGCCGTCGAACCGGTACGTGCCGGGGACGAAGGTGATGTCATCACCGGGTCGGGCGTCGTCTATCGCGTGCAAGGCCTCCTCGGTGGAGGCGACGATCACGCGGCGCTTCGCGGTCGGCGGCTCGCCGTCGCCGACGGCGGGAACAGGCAGCGGCGCATGGAATGCCTCGCGTCCCCGGTCGAGCGCAAGGAGCACGGCGGAGATCTCCCGCCCGCCGCGCTGGAGGATGTCGTGGTGCCCTTCTGCCCTGCGCTCGACCCAGGGCCCGAGCCGGCGCGGCGGCACGTCGACGCGATCGATCGCGACGGACGCCGCGCCAACGGCGACGACGACGACGACGAGCAGCACCGGGAGGACATAGCGCATGCGTTGCTATAATTGCATGTATCCCCACACGATGCGAAACGCGCTGCCATGCTGACGATCGACCGCGAAATCGACGCGCGCGGCCTCAACTGCCCGCTGCCGATCCTGCGTACGAAGAAGGCGCTCAACGACATGGCGTCGGGCCAGATGATCCGCATTACCGCCACCGACCCGGCGAGCGTGCGCGATTTCCAGGCGTTCGCGCGGCAGACCGGCAACGAGCTGCTCGAGCACGGCGAGGACGATGGCGCCTTCTGGTTCGTGCTGAAGCGCCGCTGACGCCACGGCGCGGCACGGTGCGGCCGAACCCGCGCCTTTCGGTCCCGTCGCCGCGCGATCAGCGCCCGTAGCGACGCTGGAAATCGGCGACGATGCTGCGCTCGGCCTGCTGGATCGCCGCATCGAGCGAGCGATCCGACGGGTTGTGCTGGCGTGCCTTGCGGAATGAATTGAGCGCTTCCTGATGCTGGCCGCTGGCAAGCTGCGCCTGTCCGAGGCAGCGCCACGCCTCGGAATTTGCAAGATCGAGCTCCACCCATGCGCGGCAGACGTCGAGCGCGCGACGTGCATTGCCCGCGCGTAGAAGACGCGGCCCTTCCGACTTGAGAAGGTCGATGCGTGCCCGCCGCGCGGCCATCATCGACGTGAACTCGGCATCGCTCGGCCCTGTTTCGGGCGCGACTTCGCGCAATGCCGCGGGCGCGGTTGTCGACGTTCCGGTTCCGGACGGCGCCGGCGTCCAGGGCAAGCGCAGCGCATCGGATACGCTGCGCGGCGACAACGCGGGAATGAAGTGCTCGAAGCGGCCGCTCGCCTGTCCCAGGCGACTCTCGAGACCGTCGCGCGACGGCACCGCGGCAATGACCGAAGCCTTCGTCCATGCGACCGCATCGGCCATCGGTTGCTGCCATGCGACGCCGTAGAGCCACATCATCGATGCGAGGCCGCAGACACCCGTCACGATGTTCACGACACCCGCGGGCCCCTGCGTGACGAGGCAGTCCTCGGCGAAATCCCAGTCGGTTTCCTGATGCAGCACGAGGCGCTCGTGGGCGACGGCCACGAGTATCGGGGCGAGCAGTGGAAAGCCGCATCCGAGCCCCTGGAACCATACGCGACACGCGCGCAACAGCGCGCGCAGCAGCTGCATGCGGGTGTCGCGGCGGGCATAGGCATCCGAAATCGAGAACTGCAGATAGATGCCGAAGAGCCACTTGCCCGGCGTCGTGCCGACCGCCGTGATCAGCAGCGCCTCGATCGGGACGAAGGACAGCGTGATGAGAATGGGTGCGATCAGCGGGTGCGCGAGCCAGTGCGCCGTCAATTCGGGCACCAGCCCGGCAGCGCGCAGTTGCGACAGCAAAAGCGCGAGCAGCAAGCCCCATATGGCGTAATCGAACATGCGCGCCGCGAGCCGATGCCACGGCCGCGGCTCGCTCGTGCGTCCGGATTTCGCGCGCTCGAGCTCGGCCATGCGCAGCTGGAAGATCCACGAGGCGTCTTCCTGCGGCTGGTTGGTGCCGAGGAACACGCTGCGCTCGCGGCGCCAGTTCAGGATCGCGAGGTCGGTTTGCGGGACGAGCGCCGAGCGCGTGCCCATGCGACGGCGGCGAACGAGCCCGAGGCCGTGCACGATCGCGTAGACGGCGGCGAGCAGCAGGAACACCACGACGAGCGAGCCCAGCACCGAGCGCGCGACGACCACGAAGTTCGGCGGCGTGACGAAGACGATCGCGGTGGCGATGAATCCGCCGAAGAGCGCACAAAGGCCGTAGGTGAGCAGGCGCGACCGGCCGAACGACGCGACACGCTCGGTGAGTCCGGGATGATGCGTTGCCGGAACGTCGGCCTTGTCGCCCGGCAGCTCGGAATCGAGCGGATCCGCGATTGCATCATCGCCGACGCCGGTGGGTGGCCCCGCTTCGCTATCGGCGTCGTCGCCGAACACGGCACGCTTCGCGGCGAGGCGCGCGGGATCGTCCTCGTCGCCCGTCGAGCGCGACAGTTCCTCGTCGTAGCGCTCGCGCCGCTCGCCGTCGCTCAGTATGCGACTTGCATGATTGATGAAGCGCAGCGCTTCTTCGACGTTGCCCTGGCCATCACGCGTCTTCGCATAATATTTGCGAATGAGACCGCGCAGCGCGGCGCGTACTTCCTCGTCGCTCGACGTAGGAAGAATGCCCAGCGCGTCGTACAGCGTGGCCTTCATCGCGTTACCGGTGAGGCGCGCAAATGATATGACATCGGGATAGTCGGGCAAAAAGCGGCCGGACGCAATGGGGACGGGCCGTTGGACATTTGGGCGACAACGGTGTGCAAGTTCCGGGCCATGCGATGCGCGCGCTGCGCATGGCAGAGATGACAAAAAAGGCGGTCCCGAGGGACCGCCTTCTCAAACTGCCGCGGCCGGGCGCGGAGTGCCCGGTGCCCGCCAGGCGAATCAGGACGTCTGCTCGGGCTTGGCCGTTTCGCGCACCGCCAGCTTTTCGCGAATCCGGGCCGATTTGCCCGAACGGCCGCGCAAATAGTAAAGTTTGGCCCGGCGCACGTCGCCGCGGCGCTTCACCTCGATCGACGCGATCAGCGGCGAATACGTCTGGAACGTGCGCTCGACGCCCTCGCCGCTCGAGATCTTGCGCACGGTGAATGCCGAGTTGAGGCCACGGTTGCGCTTGGCGATGACCACGCCCTCGTACGCCTGCACGCGCCGGCGCTCGCCTTCGACGACGTTGACGTTGACGATCACCGTGTCGCCGGGAGCGAATTCGGGAATCGTCTTGTTGAGCCGCGCGATCTCCTCGCGCTCGAGCGTTTCGATGATGTTCATGGCGTGACGTCCTTTCTCGTTGGCCGCAGGGGCCTCTTGCGTGCAGCGCAGGGCGCCCCCTGATGCGCGCGTCAATTATCCGTTAGTTCGACCTGGTACTGCGACAGCAATGCCTGCTCCTCATGCGACAGCGCGCGCCGGCCGAGCAGGTCGGGCCGCCGCTGCCATGTGCGCCCGAGCGACTGCTTCAAACGCCAGCGCCTGATCGCTGCGTGGTCGCCCGACAGCAACACGGGCGGAACCGTCTCACCGTCGTGATGCTCGGGCCGCGTGTAGTGCGGACAGTCGAGCAGGCCGTCGGCAAACGAATCCTGCTGCGCGGATTCGGCGTCGTTCAGCGCGCCGGGCAGCTGGCGGACGATCGCGTCGATCAGCAGCAGCGCCGGCAATTCGCCACCCGATACGACGAAATCGCCGATCGATACCTCGGCGTCGACCTCGCGATCGATCAGCCGCTGATCGACGCCTTCGTAGCGGCCGGCGAGAAGCGTGAGCGCCACGCCGGGCGCGCCGGCGAGATCCATCACCGCGCGATGCGACAGCGGAGTGCCGGCCGGCGACAGATAAAGCGTCCGGCTTGCCGCGACGCCCGCTGCGCGCTGCGCCTCGCGCGCCGCACCGAGTGCGCGCGCAAGCGGTGCGGCCATCATCACCATGCCGGGACCGCCGCCGTACGGGCGATCATCGATCGTGCGGTACGCATCGGTTGCGAAGTCGCGCGGATTCCACACACCGAGCTGCCACAGCCCGCGCTCGCGCGCCCGCCCGGTGACGCCATAGGCGCTCGCCTGCGTCAGCATTTGCGGAAACAGCGTCACGACATCGATGCGCATGCTGCCATCCCGGGATCGCCCCACCTCCACTGCGCGCTCGCCGCCCGCACGGCACGTCAGGCATCGGCCGGCCAGTCGACCTCGATCCGGCGCGCGCTCGCATCCACGGCGTCGATGTAATCGGCGACCCACGGAATGAGCCGCTCCCGGCCCTCGTCGTCGACGACACGCGCGATCGGATGCGCGCCGCTTTCGAGGAAGCCGCGCAACGCGCCGAGCGACACCCCGTCGCGATTGACGACCGCCATGCCGGCCAGGTCGGCCTGGTAATACTCGTCTGCCGCCAGCGCCGGCAACGATTCGCGCGGAATTGCGACCTCGCCGCCGCGAAGCGCCCCGGCCGCCTCACGCGAATCGATCCCGGCGAGTTCCGCCACCAGCCATTCCCCCTGCCCCCGCACGCTTCGCACCGAATGCGCTCGCCACGATGGTTCGTCACGCCGGCGCAGCCACCAGATGCCGTAGGTGCAAAGCGACGCCGGATCGGCCGATTCGGGCCGCACCTTGACCGCGCCGTGCACGCCGTGCGGTGCGCCGACGCGACCCATGACGACGAGTCGCGCGGGCTCGGCCGGCGTCACTGTTACCTCTTCCGAGGCCGCGCGCTTCGCCGCCGCGCTCCTGATCAAGGCGTCCGCGCCTCGGGCAGCCGTGCGACGCTCAGGCGGGCTGCGCGCTCGCCGGTGCCGCGGCCTCGACCGGCGCCGCGGCTGCGGCGGGCTTCGCCGCACGTGCGACGAGCGTTTGCACGGTGTCCGAAAGCCGCGCGCCGTGCTGCTGCCAGTACGCGACGCGATCGTGCACGATACGCAGGCCTTCCTCGTGTGCGGCCGCAACGGGGTTGTAGAACCCGACGCGCTCGATGAAACGCCCGTCGCGCCGGTTGCGCGAATCGGTCACCACCACGTTGTAGAACGGGCGCTTTTTCGCGCCGCCGCGGGACAATCTGATCACTACCATGGGTTCGTCCAGTCCGCGCCGCGCCTGGGCTTCGAGTTCCAAGCGTGGCCGCAAAAAGAAAAGTCGATGATTATACGGCGAAACTGACCGTGGACGCAAACGCGGGACGCGCTCCGCGGGACGCGCTCCGGGAGCTCAGCGGCCGGGCATCAGGTTGCGCAGGCCGCGCATCATCTTCTGCGGACCCTTCGACACCATCTTCATCATCTTCTGCGTCTGCTCGAACTGTGCGAGGAGCTGGTTCACCTCCTGCACGGTGACGCCCGCGCCCGCCGCCACGCGACGCTTGCGCGACGCCTTCAGCAATTCGGGCTTCACGCGCTCCTGGTGCGTCATCGAGTTGATGATGCCCTCGATGCGCGCGATGCGCCGCTCGTCGAGCGTCGCACTCTGCGCCGCACGCGCGATCTCGGCGGGCAGCTTGTCGACGAGCGCTGCGAGCCCGCCCATCTTGCGCATCTGCGCGATCTGCGCCTTGAAATCGTCGAGATCGAAGCCCTTGCCCGTCTTGACCTTGCGCGCGAGCTTCTTCGCCTGCTCGACGTCGACGTTGCGATGCGCATCCTCGATCAGCGACAGCACGTCGCCCATGCCGAGGATGCGCGACGCCATCCGCTCGGGGTGGAAGACTTCGAGGCCGTCGAGCTTCTCCGACACGCCGGCGAACTTGATCGGTGCACCGGTCACCTGGCGCACCGATAGTGCCGCGCCGCCGCGCGCGTCGCCGTCGAGCTTGGTCAGGATGACGCCGGTCAGCGGCAGCGTGTCGTGGAACGCGCGCGCGGTGTTGACCGCGTCCTGGCCCTGCATTGCGTCGACGATGAAGAGTGTTTCCACCGGCTGCGCGGCCCGGTGCAGATCGGCGATTTCGCGCATCATCGCCTCGTCGATCGACAGGCGGCCGGCGGTGTCGACGATCAGCACGTCGTGATAGTGCCGTCGCGCCCAGTCGAGCGCGGCGCCGGCGATGGTCACCGGCTGCTCGTCCTTCGTCGACGGGAAGAAATCGACGCCGACCTGCGCTGCAAGCAATTTCAATTGCTCGATCGCCGCCGGCCGGTACACGTCGGTCGACACGAGCAGCACCTTTTTCTTCTGTCCGGCGACAAGGCGCGCGAGCTTCGCCGCGGTCGTCGTCTTGCCCGCGCCCTGCAGGCCGGCGAGGAGGATCACGGCCGGCGGACGCGTCGCGAGATCGAGCGGCTGTGCCGTGCCGCCCATCAACGCGGTCAGCTCGCGTGCGACGACACCGACGAGCGCCTGTCCCGGTGTCAGCGATCCGGCGACGTCGGCGCCGATCGCCTTCTCCCGGAGGTCGGCGATGAACGTGCGCACGACGGGCAACGCGACGTCGGCCTCGAGCAGCGCGAGGCGCACTTCGCGGAGCGCGTCCTGGATGTTCGCCTCGGTGAGGCGGGCTTCGCCGCGCAGCGTCTTGACGACGCGCGACAGGCGTTCGGTGAGCGTTTCGAGCATGGAAAAGGGACCTCGCGCCGCGTGCAGGAACGCCGGCGCGCTCAGGTAAACTGGATCGGTGATCATTCTACTGCACGTGCTCGTCGCGGCGATCTACGCGGCCACCGCGTGGGTACGCTGGCCGCGCGGTGAACGCGCAGCGCCGCGGCGCAACGCCGGGCAGGCGCTGCTCGCCGTTGCGCTGATGCTGCACGCGGTCGCGATCGGGCAGGCGATCGTGCGTCGCGACGGGCTCGACCTGTCGTTCGTCAACGCGCTGTCGCTGGTGGCCGGTCTCGCCGTGCTCGCCGCGTGGCTGACCGGCGTGCTGCGCACGCTGCCGGGCGTCGCGGCCGTCGTGCTGCCGGTCGCTGCGGTGTGCGCGCTGCTGCCGTCGCTCGCGCTATCGCATCATCGCGTCGCGTTTACCGGCGAACCGTGGGCCGCCGTGCACATCGGCGTCGCGCTCGTCGCGTATGCGCTCTTCGTCGTCGTCGCGCTGCAGGCGCTCGTGATGACGGGACTCGAAAAGCGGCTGCACCGCGGCGAGCCCGATATGGCGGCCGCGACCGCGCCACCGCTGCTCACGCTCGAGCGCTACATGTTCCGGCTTCTCACCGTCGGCTTCGTGCTGCTGACACTGACGCTCGCCAGCGGCATGCTGTTCTCCGAAGAAATCTTCGGCAAGGCCGTCACGCTCACGCACAAGAACGTGTTCTCCGTGGCGGGATGGATCGCGTTCGCCGTGCTGCTGTTCGGCCGTTGGCGCTATGGCTGGCGCGGGCGCACGGCGCTAAAATGGATTCTCGCCGGAACGCTTCTGCTCGTGCTCGGCTACCTCGGCAGCAAGTTCGTGCGCGAGGTCGTCCTCGGGCGATAAGCAGGGTCAGAGACGACTTATTGGAACCAGCGCGACGCAGGCAATAAGTCGTCTCTGACCCCACTTATCCCTTGGACGAATTCTCCCTCGGCACGCTTGCGCTTGCGCTGATCATCCTGCTGGTGAGCTCGGGCTTCTTCTCGATCGCCGAAACGGCGATGATGGCGGCGAACCGATACCGGCTGAAGCACCAGGCGGCGCGCGGCGCCCGCGGCGCCAAGCTCGCGCTGTCCCTGCTCGCACAGACCGACCGGCTGCTCGGCGTGATCCTGCTCGGCAACAACCTCATCAACGCCGCCGCGGCGACGCTCGCAAGCATCATCACCGTGCGCCTGTTCGGCCAGGGCGAATGGGCGCTCGCGCTCGGCACGGTGGCCGTCACGTTCCTGATCCTCGTCTTCTCCGAGATCACGCCGAAGGTGGTCGGCGCAGCCTACGCCGACAAGCTCGCGCCGCTCGTCAGCTACGCGCTCGTGCCGCTCCTGCGCACGGTGCGCCCGGTCGTCTGGTTCGTGAACCTCTTCGTGCAGGGGCTGCTGCGGCTGTTCCGCTTCCGGCCGGCCGCGCAGCCGAGCACGATACTTTCGCAGGAGGAGCTGCGCTCGCTGGTGCTCGAGGGCGCACAGTACTTTCGCGGCAAGCACAAGACGATGCTTGCCAACCTGATGGACCTCGAGGCGATCACCGTCGACGACGTGATGACGCCGCGCAGCCAGATCCACGCGCTCGACCTCAACGAAAAGCCGGCGCTGCTGCGCCAGCAGCTCGTCACGTCGTACCACACGCGGCTCCCCGTGTGCGAAGACTCGCTCGACAACATCGTCGGCGTGCTCGCGGTCAAGAGCATCCTGCACGCGATGCAGGCCGGCGGCGAGATCGACGCCGAGCGCATTCGCGCGGTGCTGCGCCCGCCCTATTTCGTGCCGCTCGGCACGCCGCTGCTCACGCAACTGTCGCAGTTCCAGGCCGACCGCCAGCGGCTCGGCCTCGTCGTCGACGAATACGGCGAGATGCAGGGGCTCGTCACCATCGAGGACATCATCGAGGAGATCATCGGCGAGTTCACGACGCAGGCGCCGGGCGCCCCCGAGAGCTTCCGGCGCGAGCCCGACGGCAGCGTCGTCGTCGACGGTATGGCGCCGCTGCGCACGCTCAACCGCCGCCTCGGCACACGCTTCCCGCTCGACGGCCCGAAGACGCTGAACGGCCTGATCGTCGAGCATCTGGGCGAAATACCCGACGCCGGGACCCACTTCGACGTCGATGGCCAGGCGGTCGAGATCATGCAAACCCAGGACCGCGCGGTGCGGGTGGTGCGCCTGTTGCCGCCGATCGGACGCGGCACCGCGCCTTTACAAACCCAGGCCGAGCGGGCATGATCCTGACGCGATTTTTTATGCGAATGGAATACGCGTGGCCGGCGCCGGGCACTTCGCTCGCGGCAACGCACGAGACGCGACGAGTGCGCGCCCGGCACCAAAGGCACCGGAATCGGCCGCCAAGTGCCGATAAACGGCATGACGTTTGCTTTGACTGACGTTTCGATCAGGTTGCTCCACGCAAGCCGGCGGACTCCTGCGCAATTAGTGGCAAAAATGCGACACATCCTTCTCGCCTGACATGGCAACCCACGCCGCCACCCGAAACATCAGCGGCCTTGCGCGCGCGCTTGCGCAGCACGGGGTCATGTCCGAGCACGAGGCCGAGGCGCTGCAGATGCAGTCGCAATCGTCCGGCGTGTCGTTCGTCGAGCAGG
>DASSVX010000332.1:0-2190 GCA_035705655.1 Casimicrobiaceae bacterium | reverse complement strand
GCGATAGAGCTTGAGGTCGTCGGCGATCGGATGATCACGGAACCAGTCGATGAATTTGTAGTTGGTGATGCCCGCCTCGCGCATCGGCGACCAGATCTCGACGACCCACGAGAACGCGCCGAGGTGCTCGTAGAGCCAGTCGAACGTGCCGCCGATCACCGACTTCGGGTGATAGCGGAACTCGTGATACACGGAGATCGCCGGATAACCGGTCAGCTCGCTGCCCTTGCGTCCGGTCTTTTGATAGAACCACAGGTCCTCGGCGTCCATCTCGTCGTCGGACAGGTGCTCGAACGGCCGCAAAAGCACGCCGCTCCATGTATGGAACGTCGTGCCCGCCGTAATGTTCGGATGGCGCACGACGAAATCGACGACCGCGCGGATCTCGGGCTCCGACGTCGGGTACGGCCCCGCGCCCGCCTGCTCGAATTCCTGGCGCCAGCTCGCCGGAAAATTGCGATTGAGATCGAGCCGCTCGCGCGGGCGCTTGATCTTCAGCGTGTGGCCGTCGTAGTTGTCGTAGCGGCCCTCCGGAATGATCCGGTAGTACGTGCCGCCGGTTTCGGTCGGCTCCCGGCGCACCATCAGTTGCGGCTCGTCGGGATGCGCTTTCCACAGTCCATTCGGGTCGGCGATGCGCATCTGCAGGATGCGTCCGTCGCCGTCGACGTCCTCGACGCCGAGTCCCTCCGGCTCCTCCTCGTCATGCGGGTAAGGCCGCGTGCTCGAGCGCACCCATTTCGGCCTGTCGGCGAGCGCCCATTCGGCGCCGTCGGGATTGATGCGGGGGCAGACGTAGAACGCGCGCGTGTCGAGCGCGCGGGTCACGTCGGCGTCCTTCCCGTATTGCGTAACCAGCGTGTTCAGGAAGTAAAGCGCCGCGGCCGACGCCGCGACTTCGGTCGAATGAATGTTGCCGTCGACCCAGAACGCCGGTTTCTCGCTTGCCGGCCCGGTGGCGGTGTTCGTCACCGTGAGCACGAAGATATCGCGGCCTTCGTGGCTTTTGCCGATCGACTCGATCGCAACGAGGTCCGGATGCTCGCGCGCAAGCGCGTGCAGCAGGTCACGGAGTTCGTCATAACGGTAGAAGCGGTCGAATGCGATGGGCGGCATGGTGGCAATCTGGAGCGGCGAGCAAAAGACGGGGAGTCGGGCGCGGGGCCGTTGCATCTTACGTCAACGTGCGGCGAAAACTGGTCAAACGGCGCCCGATACCGTATATTCATGCGGTATGGCATCGCCCGACCTCCTGCCGGCCTATGCCGAGCTGCACTGCCTGTCGAATTTCTCGTTCCTGCACGGCGCGTCGCATCCCGAGGAGCTCGTCGAGCGCGCCCAAGCCGAGGGCTATAGCGGCCTCGCGTTGACCGACGAATGCTCGCTCGCCGGCGCCGTGCGCGCGCATCTCGCTGCGAAGGACGCGGGATTGCCGCTCGTGCTCGGCAGCGAGTTCACGCTCGACGACGGCGTGAAGCTCGTGCTGCTCGCGACCGATCGCGCAAGCTACGGCGACCTGTCGCAGTTGATCACGCGCGGGCGGCGGCAGGCGGCGAAGGGCACATACCGGCTGACGCGCGGCGATGTCGCCGAACAGGCGTCGAGCTGTCTTGCATTGTGGCTGCCCGCGCTCGATTTGCGCGCGTCGGACATCGGCGACGCGTTGCGACACGATGCGGCGTGGATGCGGGAAGTATTCGCCGATCGTGGCTGCATCGGCGTCGAGCTGCTCGCGCGGGCCGGCGATGCCGTACGGCTCGCGCAATGCACGGCGCTGGCGCACATGAGTGCATTACCGCTCGTCGCCGCGGGTGACGCACACATGCACGTGCGCGCGCGCCGCGCGCTGCAGGACACGCTGACCGCCATTCGTCTCGCCATGCCGCTTGCGCAGTGCGGCCATGCGCTTTATCCGAACGGCGAGCGGCATCTGCGCTCGCGCGCGCGGCTTGCGAGCATTTATCCGCCGGCGTTGCTCGCCGCAACGGTCAGGATCGCCGAGCGCTGCAGCTTCTCGCTCGACGAATTGCGCTATGAGTATCCGGAGGAGATCGTGCCGCCCGGCGAAACGGCCGCGTCGCATCTGCGCAAGCTCGTCGAGCGCGGCCTTGCGAGCCGCTATGCGGAGTCGGAGACGCCGAATCGGGGTCCAAAAGTGGGGTCAGAGACGACTTTTCATCGTGCTGCCGG
>DASSVX010000331.1:0-2363 GCA_035705655.1 Casimicrobiaceae bacterium | reverse complement strand
CCGCGGCCGGCGCGCTTTCCTTTCGCCGACACGACTTCGACCGACAGCGTGAACGTGCGCTGCTCGTTGGGATTCAGCGCACCGACACCGATCAGCTTGCGATCCGTCTCTTCGCCGCGATCGTTGCGGATCGCGACGACGACCGTGTATTCCCACGGCTCGCCGTCGGCTGGGTGGCGGATGCTGCCTTCGATGCTGAGCGGCGTCAGCGCGGCAACGGCCGGCTCATCGCTGTTGCCGTCGAAACGCAGGAACTTGCGACAAGCGGGGCAAACGCTCGCGCTTTCGAGAATCGTTTCCCGGCAGTGCGGACATGCACGCGTCGCCCCGGCGCTGCCCGGGCGCGCGCTGCTCATGCGACGGTGCCGCTCTCCGTCCGATGACCGATCCGCTGCTTGCCTTTCTGCGCGCCGCTGTCGTCCCAGCCGAACTCGGCCTGGCCGCGCAGGCGTGCCCCGGCCGCGACGGTGAGCGAGCCCGCACGCAGGTCGCCGACGACGATGCCCGAATCGAGGAGGTTGACGAGCGTCGCTTCCTCGACATTGCCTTCGAGCTCGCCCGCGATCGTGACCTTGTCGGCGCGCACGCTACCGGTCAGCTTCGCGCCCGACTCGATCGTCAGGTCGCCCTGGACGTTGACGTCACCCTTGAACTTGCCGGCGATTCGCACACTGCCGCCGCCTTCGATCTTGCCTTCGATCGTGATATCGGCGGCGATCAGCGATTCCTTGCGTGCCGGTGCAGGCTCCGAACGCGTGACCGGGGGCGACGCCGGATTGGCGGCGAATTCCGGCTTCGACGCGGCGTCGAAGCGAGTGGGCTCCTTGAGCTCGGGGGCAGGCGAGGGTGCCTGTCGCGGCGCGGTATTGTCTTTCCAGAGGGACATGGCGAGTCCTATCGAACACAGGGTTTTTCAGGCTAGCGCTAAAAGGGGGTCGGAGGCAATGAATCCGGGCGCTGCACCCGGTTTGCCGTGTATCGTCGGAGGCGAATCCGCAACGACTCGGAGGTCGAAGGCGGTCCGGACATCGGGTTCGTCGCCGCGTTCGTGACGCTCGAAGATGAATGATGCCCGCCGGTTGCTGACGGTGATGTTCACCGACATCGAGAGCAGCAGCCGGTTGTGGGAACAGCACGGCGCCCGCATGGCAGCGGCGGTTGCGCGACACGATGCACTGGTGCGCGCGGCGGTCCACGAGCATCGCGGCAGCATCGTGAAAATGCTCGGCGATGGCGCGCACGCCGTTTTTGCCGATCCCTGCGATGCGCTGCTCGCATCGCTGCAGTTGCTCCGCGCCGTCGGCGACCCATCGTCGACGGCGGACGTTCCGTTGCGGATCCGCTGCGGCGTGCATGCCGGCATCGTCGAGTGCCGCGACAACGACTACTTCGGCACTGTCGTCAATCGCGCCGCACGACTTGCGAGTGCCGCGCACGGCGGGCAACTGCTGGTCTCGCGCGCAGTGGTCGAGCTTGCCGGTGGACGCCTGCCGCCGGACGTTTCGCTGCGTGATCTCGGCAACGTACGGTTGCGCGATCTTGCGAGTCCCGAGCACGTCTATCAGTTGCTGCACGCCGACCTTCGGCGCGAATTTCCGCCACTTCGATCGCTCGAGGCAACGCCGAACAACCTGCCGCAGCAGGTGACGTCTTTCATCGGGCACGCTGTGAGCCGCGTCGAAGTGCGGCGGCTGTTCGCCACCGCACGTCTTCTGACGCTGGTGGGCATGGGCGGCCTCGGCAAATCGCGGCTGTCGCTGCAGGTGGCGACGGAGGTGCTGGACGATTTCGCGGATGGCGCCTGGCTGGTCGAGCTCGCCGCCATCGCCGACGCACGGCGCGTACCCGAAGCGGTCGCGTCCGTGCTCGGCGTCGTGGAAGATCCGGGACGATCGGTCCGCGAGGCGCTCCTGCGTTACGTCAAGGATCGGCAATTGCTGGTGATCCTCGACAATTGCGAGCATCTGATCGATGCGTGCGCCGAGCTCGCGAAGGCGCTGCTCACCGCGGGTCCGCGAGTCACGATCATGGCGTCGAGCCGCGAGCCGCTGCGCATCACCGGCGAAGTGATTTACCCAATGCCGGCGCTTTCGCTGCCAAAGCTGGGTGCTTCCGTAGACGTCGCACTCGTCCAGCAATGCGACGCGGTGCATCTCTTCATCGAGCGGGCTGTCGCGGTGCAACGCCACTTCGCCATCACCGCTGACAACGCACCGGCGGTTGCCGACATCTGCCGCCGCCTCGACGGCATTCCGCTCGCGATCGAACTCGCCGCCGCGCGCAGCAACGTGCTTGCCGTCGAGACGATTGCTGCACGCCTTCATGACCGATTGGGTCTGTTGACACGAGGCAGCCGCGCCGTG
>DASSVX010000330.1:0-9632 GCA_035705655.1 Casimicrobiaceae bacterium | reverse complement strand
AGAGCTGTAATTATCCGTTCGTGCGAATAATTACAGCTCTGACCCCGAAGTCGAAATCGTCCGCCAGATCGCCTCGATGCGCGCGGTGACGTCGGCGTCCATCGCGATCGGACGTCCCCACTGGCGCGCGGTCTCGGCGGGCCACTTGTTCGTCGCGTCGATGCCGATCTTGCTGCCCAGCCCCGCGACCGGCGACGCGAAGTCGAGGTAGTCGATCGGGGTGTTCGGCACGATCAGCGTATCGCGCGCCGGGTCGACCCGCGTGGTGAGCGCCCAGATCACGTCCTTCCAGTCGCGGATGTCGACGTCGTCGTCGGTGACGACAATCATCTTCGTGTACATGAACTGGCGCAGGAAGCTCCAGATGCCGAACATCACGCGCTTCGCGTGCCCCGGGTACTGCTTTTTCATCGCGACGACCGCGAGCCGGTAGCTGCAGCCTTCCGGCGGCAGGTAGAAGTCGCTGATTTCCGGATACTGCTTCTGCAGCAGCGGCACGAACACTTCGTTCAACGCGACACCGAGCATCGCCGGCTCGTCGGGCGGCTTGCCGGTATACGTCGAGTGATAGATCGGATCGCGGCGCAGCGTCATCCGGTCGATCGTGAACACCGGGAAGCGCTCGGTCTCGTTGTAATAGCCGGTGTGGTCGCCGAACGGGCCTTCGAGTGCGGTTTCGTAACCGGACGGATCGTTCGCATCGGGATGGATGAAGCCCTCCAGCACGATCTCGGCGCTCGCGGGCACCTGCAGATCGTGCGTCAGGCACTTGACGATCTCGGTGCGGCCGCCGCGCAGCAATCCGGCGAACTGGTATTCCGACAACGTATCGGGTACCGGCGTCACGGCGCCGAGGATCGTCGCGGGATCGGCACCCAGTGCCACCGCGATCGGGAACGCCGTTCCGGGTGCCGCGATCGCGTGATCGCGAAAGTCGAGCGCACCGCCGCGGTGAGCGAGCCAGCGCATGATCACCTTGTTGCGCGCGATGACCTGCTGGCGGTAAATGCCGAGGTTCTGCCGCTTCTTGTGCGGCCCGCGCGTCACGGTGAGTCCCCATGTGATCAGGGGGCCGGCATCGCCGGGCCAGCAGGTCTGGATCGGCAGTCGCGCAAGATCGACCTCGTCGCCCTCCCACAGGACCTCCTGGCAGGGTCCGCCATGACGCAGCTTCGGCGTCATGTCGAGCACCTTCATCAGCACGGGCCGCGTATTGCGCCATGCATCGACGAGGCTCTTCGGCGGTGCCGGCTCGCGCAGAAACGAGAGCAGCTCCCCGGTCTCGCGCAGTGACTTTTGCCAGTTCGCGGCATCCGCGCCCATCGCCTTCGCCACGCGCTCGGGCGTGCCGAACAGGTTGCCGAGCACGGGAATCGCGTTGCCGCTCGGGCCGCGCCGATCGCCCTTCGGATGCTCGAACAGCAACGCCGGTCCCTGCGCGCGCAACGCGCGATCGCAGAGCGCCGTCATCTCGAGGTTCGGATCGACTGGCGCAGCGACGCGCTTCAGATCCTCGGCGGCTTCCAGTTGCGCGATGAAATCGCGCAGGTCGCGATACGCCATCGCGTCACGGCTCGAGCGCGAGCCGCGCCGCCTCGTCCTCGGAGAGCTTCGCGCCCTCGGCCATCCGCTGCGCGAGCTCGGCGGGGGCGATCGCCGCGTTCAGGATCGCCAGCACGCTCTCATGCGCGCGCGCCTCGTTGACCTGCCGGTTGGCCTCGAACCGCGCGTGCTCGGCATCCGCATAGCCCAGCAAACGTGCGGCCGCATCGGCGTGGCCGGCCTTCGCGAGGCGCAGCGCGAGATGATCGCCGAAACGAAAGAACCAGCCCCCTTCACGGATGATCGGGATCGCCTCGCGCAACGTGACCAGCGCTTCGTCGATCTCGCCCTGCTCGACCAGCGCGCCCGCGAGATTGCCGAGCACCTGGCCAAGCAATGTCCGGTCCGATACCGTCGAGCCGCGAACCAGCACGACCGCCTCGCGCATGCTCGCCACCGCCGCGGAAAGATCGCCGGTGCTCCATGTGAAATCGGCAAGATTGTTCAGCGTGTTGAGGACCTGCGCCTCGGCGCCGGCATGGCGGTAATGGCGCAGCGCGGACTCGAAATGATCGCGCGCCAGCGCTGGATTCGAAATGATGTGAAAACGCGCGCTGGTATTGAAATATTGGCCGAGCAACCGCGGCAGCGCCGCCTGCTCGACGAGCGGCCACGCCTCGGCGAGCGCCGCTTGCCGCTTCGCGTCTAATTCGGACGTTTCGGGCAGTCCCTGCGCGTACAACGCGAGCGCTTCGGCGCGCTTGGCCGGAAGGTTCGCGTCGCGAAAGAGCGCCGCCGCTCGTGCGCGCGCCTCGGCGCCGCGCAGCGGCGCAATGTTCGCCCAGAAGCGGCCGAACGCGAGCCAGAAGCGGCCGGCGACGTGCGGCGGCAGCGTTTCGTCGACGTGCGGCGCCATCGCTTCCATCCGCTGCCGCCCCTCCGCCGTCAGCGAAAGCTGCCACCACATCTCCGAGGTCACCCCGGCGATCTCGATGCCGATCGCGGTATCGCCGCTCGGTCCAAACGCCCAGTCGAGCGCATTACGTAGGTTGTCGCGCTCGGGAAGATAGGCGTTGCGCCATTCGACATCCGGTGTCGTTTGCCAGTCGTCGTACGCGCGCTCGAAGAGATCGCGAAAGAACGTCGCGTGCAAACGCTCGATCGCCGGCGATTCCCGGGCGTCCGCGAGCTTCTCCAGCGCATACGCGCGCGTCGTTTCGAGCAACCGGTAGCGCGTGCCACCGCCCTCGTCGGTGTCGGCGACGACGAGCGAGCGCGCGACGAGATGCGACAGAAGATCGATCACCTCGAACTCGTCGATCGCATCGTCCGACGCGACGCGCCCTGCGCCGTCGAGCGTGAAGCCCCCGGCGAAGATCGAAAGCCGCCGCAGCACCGTGCGCTCGCGCTCGCTCAAAAGGCCGTAGCTCCAGTCGAGCGTCGCGCGCAGCGTCTGCTGGCGCGGCAGCGCGGTGCGTCGGCCGCCGGTCAACACGCGGAAGCGCTCGTCGAGCTTCTGTGCGAGCTTGTCGACGCCGAGCATCGGCGCGCGCGCCGCGGCCATCTCGATGGCGAGCGGGATGCCGTCGAGACGCCGGCAGATCGCCGCCACGGTCGCCGCGTTCCGATCGTCGAGCGCAAAACGCGGATCGGCTCCTTTCGCGCGCTCGACGAAGAGCTGCACCGCACCGGCGCGCATCGCGTCCTCCGAGCGAACCTGCGCATCCTTCGGCACGGCGAGCGACGGCAGGCGGAACACCTGCTCGCCGGCGATGCCGAGCGGCTCCTGCGAACTGACGAGCACGCACACGTTCGGCGCGACCGCGAGCAGCGACTCGACGAGCGCAGCTACCGCCTCGATCACGTGCTCGCAGTTGTCGAGGAGGAGCAGGAGATGCTGGTGCTTGAGGCGCGACAGCAGCGCCTCCTGCGGCGTCTTTGCGGACGACGTGTCGACGGCGAGCGCGTTCGTCGCGGCGCTCGCAACGAGTGTCGCATCGAAGATCGCGGCGAGCTCGACGAGCCACACACCGTCCGGAAACCGTTCGAGAAGGCGCGTACCGGCTTCCAGCGTGATCCGTGTCTTGCCCACGCCCCCGGTCCCGGTTACCGTGACGAGCGAGTTCTGCGACAGGAGCGCAGCGACGCGCTCGAGCTCGGCGTCGCGGCCGATCAGCGGCGTCGGCTGCCGGGGCAGGTTGGTCGGACGATTCTCGGTGGTGCGCAGCGGCGGGAATTCGTGCGGAAGGCCCGGCACGTCCACCTGGTGCACGCCCACCGGTTGCAGCGGGTCGTCGAGCGGATGAGCGCCGAGATGGCGCAGCGTGTGGCGGTTCTCGCGCTCGGCGGCGATCAACTCCGATGCGGACGACGTGACGAGCACCTGGCCGCCATGGCCGAGCGACAGAAGCCGCGCGACGCGGTTGAGCGCCGGGCCGAAGTAGTCGCCTTCACGCCGCTCGGCCGTTCCGACGTGAACGGCCATGCGGACCGCCAACCCGTCCACGCTGCCAAAATCGGCGCGCGCGAGCGCCTGCTGCGCGTCGATCGCCGCGCCGACCGCGTCGGATGGCCGGCGAAACGCCGCACTGAACGCGTCGCCGCCCGTCTTGAACACCTCACCGCCATGCGCGACCACCGCCTTGCGCAGGATCTCGTCGTGGACGCGCAGCGCTTCCTGCATGGCCGCGCGATGGTTGAGCCACTTGAGGCTCGATCCCTCGATGTCGGTAAACAGGAACGCGACGAGATCCGCGTGCGCGTCCGCGGCGGACGGGCGAAGCGGGATCACCGCGGCAGATCGTGCGTCGTTCATGGTGCCTCACCTCCAGGGCGCCGCCAGTCTAGCAAGCCGCGTTCGTCGCGCAATAGGCGGGTTCCATGGTTCGAATTCGGGGTTACGTCGAAAAGTCGGGAAGCGGCATTCGGTTGTGTTGGATAATCCGTCGTTGAACGGGAGGAAAAAACCATGGGCTTGCGCATCATCATTGTCGCTGCCGTGCTCGCTTTGCTGTCCGGTTGCGCCCCGCAACCGCCGCAGGCGGACGCCGAATGGCGACCGGAAAAAATCTATCGCACGGGCAGCAACATTCCGGCCAAGGATTACGGGGCCGAGAACATCGAGGTCGGAAAGCCGGGCGCCGCCGACTCGATGATCCGGCCGGGAACGGGCGTGCTGGGACGCAAGCCGGGCGGTTGATCTCGATCAGTCGCGCAGCCGCTCGCGCAGGAACGCGCGCACGCTGGCGTTGGCGGCTTCGCGCGCCGCGGCATTGGGTCCCACGTGCACGCCCTCGCCCGGATGCACGCCGTTCGGCACATCGATTCGATGCACGAGTTGGCCCCGCGGTGCGTCGAACCCGTGGTAGCTGTCCGGATACGTCGCCACGCGCAGGTCTTCGTTGCGGGCCGCCATCGCCTTGCCGAGCTCGACGCACGTCGCGGCCGGCGTCCAGTCGTCGAGCTCGCCGATGTAGACGCGTGTCGGCGCGCCCGGCCGATAGCGGCTCCCGAGCGCGAGCGCGCTCGCGCATCCCGGATAGAACGCGACGGCGCCGCGAAAGAAAGCTGCGCCGGCCGCGCGATTTTGCTTCTCGATCGCCTGCAGCGCGACGCTGCCGCCGTGCGACCAGCCGAGCAACGCAACGCGCTCGCCCGCAACGTCGCCGCGATGGGCGAGGTAGGCCAGTGCGCCAAGCGCATCGAGGCGCCGCTGCGCGACCTTGACGGTCCGGTCGGCGTGCCTGATCGTGCAGATCTGCGCGAGGCCGCGCGAGCGGAAGCTGTCGACGAACAGCACGGCGTAACCATCGCGCAGCAGTGGGTCGGCGCGAAGCGCAAGCCGCTCGGCGAGCTCGTGCTCGTGTCCTTCGCGCGTCGAATACATGCCGCCGCATCCGTGCAGCGCGACGATCGCCGGCCGGGCGCCTCGTGCAGGTCCGGCGGGCAGCAGCAGCATGGCATGCAGCAGAACGGTCGCACCGTTCCCGTCGCGATCGAGCGATGGAAACGTGACGGACTCGACCCGGCGCGCCTGCGCGCCGAGCGCAACGCCGGCGCACAGCAAGGCAACCGCCAGACGTTTCACCGCGCCTCCAGGAAACGGGCGAGCTCGCGCCACAGCACGAGCTTCTCGGCGATGGGGAGCGTATATGCGGGGCTGGTCGACGGCATGACGAGCGTCGCGTAGCCCGCCTCGGCCCATGCAGGGCGCGCGCGCGCCGCGGTCTTGCCATTGAAGCACACCGCACGCAACTCGCGGGCGAGCCGGTGCACGCGATGAATCTCGCCCTGCTCGGCATTGCGGATCGCCGCATCGAGACTGCCGCTGCGCTCGCAGGCGACGATCGTGTCCCAGATCGCCACGCGATGCGCCTTCACGCGCGCCAGACGCTCGGCGTATGGCAGTTGCGCAAGCGGCTCGCGCAGCACGTCGCCGAGTATCGGCCAGAAATGGTTGCGCGGATGCGCGTAGTACTGCGCCGCCGCAAGCGACGCTTCGCTCGGAAAGCTTCCAAGGATCAGCACGCGCGCATCGGCGGCGATGACCGGAGGCAGGCCGCGCAACGGCGCGTCGCGATGCTTGCGCCGGTCTGGTTGCGTTGCCCCGGACGGGGACGCAACGCGCTTCGTCACCAAACGCGCGGCCACTGTCGTGCGCGATACGCGTAGTCGACGGCGATGCCCGCGAACACCGCCATGCCCAGCCAGTGGTTGCCGAGAAACGCGCGAAAGCAGGCCGCGGGATCGCGGCTGCGGATGATCCGCAGGTGATGGACCGCGATCAGCAGCGCGATCGCGAGCGCCGCATAATAGATCGCGCCGAGCGCGTAAATGCGGCCGATGAAAACCATGCCGATCAGGTAGAGCGCGTAGCAGGCACCCACCATGAAAACGTCCGCACGGCCGAACGTCAACGCGGAGGTGCGGATGCCGATCTTCGCGTCGTCGGCACGGTCGACCATCGCGTACTCGGTGTCGTAGGCGACGACCCAGAACAGGTTGACGACGAGGAGCGCCCCCGCGAGCGGCGGCACGCGAGCCTGCACGGCGGCATACGCCATCGGGATGCCGAACGAGAACGCGATGCCGAGGAACGCCTGCGGGATCGCGAAGAAGCGCTTGACGAACGGATAGACGATTGCGATGCCAAGCGCCGGGATCGACCACAGCATCGTCGCGCGATTGGTGAACAGCACGAGCAGGAAGGCGACGAACGCGCCGACGGCCGCCACGACGAGCGCTTCCCAGGGCGCAATGATTCCCTGTGCAAGCGGCCGGCTCGCCGTGCGTGCGACGTGGGCATCGAAGTCGCGGTCGGCCCAGTCGTTCATCGCGCAGCCGGCCGAGCGCATGACCAGCGTGCCGACCGCGAAAATCAGCACGATCGAGCCGCGCGGCTCGCCGCGCGCGGCGAGCCACAGCGCGCAAAGCGTCGGCCACAGCAGCAGCAGCGTGCCGATCGGCTTGTCGAGGCGCATCAGGCGCTCGTACGCGTCGAGCCGCTCGACGAGCGTGAGCTTGCGCCGGGGCGCACCCGGACGTGGGATGAGCGGCGCCCCCGCCATCAGCCGATCGGCAGCGAAAGCTGGCGGCGCAACTCGCGCGGCGCGCATTGCACAAGCATCGCGTACGGCGTCGGATGGCGCAGCCGCACGCGCAATTCGCGCTTCATGCGCGCGTTCGCAAGCCGCCGCGACTCGCTCATGAACGACAGCAGCATCGGCGCAATACGGCGCTCGGCGTCGTCCCACGACACGCGTGCCGGCCGCGGCAGGTGAAATGCGTCGGCCACCGTGTCGAACCACGCGCCCATTTTCATCTCGGCGTCGTCGCACACGTTGTACGCACGATTCGCGCGGCCGAAATACAGGGCGGCAACCGCTGCGTGCGCAAGATCGTCGGCGTGGATGTGATTCGTGTACACGTCCTCGTCCGCGACGAGCGCCGGCGTGCCGTGCCTCAACCGCTCGAGCGGCAACCGGGTCGGCGCGTAGATGCCGGGAACGCGCAGGATCGATAGCGTCACCCCGTTGTGGCCCGCCCATGCGCGAAGCCGGCGCTCGGCGGCCGCGCGACGGCGAGCGCGCGGCGTCTGCGCACGCACCGGGCGCGTTTCCGCGACGCGCGCGCCGGCGCAGTCGCCATAGACGCCCGACGTCGAGAGATAAACGAAGTGACGCGGTATAATCCGCGCGCCCGAAAGTGCCGCGAGCAGGTTGCGCGTGCGCGGGTCGTCGCGGCCTTCGGCCGGCGGCGGCACGCAGTGCAGAACCGCCGATGTCCCGAGATCGAGCCGCGCGAGCGAACGGCGATCGTCGAGGTCGCCGAACAGCGGCACGATCCCGCGGCTTCTGAGCTTGCGTACGTCGTCGCGGTTGCGCGTGAGGCCGAGAAGGCGCACCCGGCCCCGCAACAGGCCGGCGACGCGCAACGCGATATCGCCGCAACCCACGAGCAACAGCCGCTGCATCATGACCCTGCACATTAGCATAAGGCCGAGCGGGCACACGTTCGGCGCCGAGGCCGACGAGACGGTGCTGCAGGCGGCGATGCGCGCCGACCTGATGATCCCCTACGGTTGCCGCAACGGCGCGTGCGGCACGTGCAAGGGGCGCATCCTGGCGGGCGACGTCGATTTCGGCGCGCACCAGCCGTCGACGCTGACGGACGACGAAAAGCGCAAGGGCCTCGCCCTCTTCTGCGTCGCCCGTCCGAAAACCGATATCGTCATCGAGGTGCGCGAGGTGCGCCGCGCCGGCGACATCCAGATCAAGCGGCTGCCGTGCCGGATCGAATCCATCGACAAGCCGGCGCCGGACGTCGCGATCGTGAAGCTCAAGCTGCCGGTCAACGAGCGGCTGCAATATCTTGCCGGCCAGTACATCGATTTCCTGTTGCGGGACGGGCATCGGCGCAGCTTCTCGATCGCCACGCCGCCGCACGCCGACGAACTGCTCGAACTGCACATTCGCCACACGAGCGGCGGCTTCTTCACCGATCCGCTGTTCACCACGTACAAGGGCCGCGAGATCCTGCGCTTCGAAGGCCCGCTCGGCACGTTCTACCTGCGCGAGACGAGCGACAAGCCGGTGATCTTCGTCGCCGGCGGCACGGGGTTCGCGCCGATCAAGGCGATCATCGAGCACATGCTGCATCACCGGATTCCGCGCGAGATCGTGCTCTACTGGGGCGTGCGGGCGAAGGCAGATCTCTACATGCCCCACGTGCCGGGGAAGTGGCAGCAGGAGAATGCGAACTTCACGTTCATTCCCGTGCTGTCGGACCCCGCGCCGGGCGATGCATGGCCGGGACGCACGGGATTCGTGCACCGCGCGGTGATCGACGACTTCAGGGACCTGTCGGGCTACCAGATCTACGCGTGCGGCGCGCCGGCGATGATCGACGCGGCGAAGCGCGATTTCACGACGCTGCGCGGGCTTCCCGAGGAGGAGTTTTTCGCGGACAGCTTCACGTACGCCGCCGAGACGGAAACGACCGCGCTGGCGCCCGGATAGCGTCGGGCGCGCGGCGAGCGCCTCGACCTCTACCCCCTGACAGGCATTGTGCCGCTGGCCGATCCCTGGCAGTAAGCTTGCGACGCACGACCGCAATCACGCCGCTCGTGTAAAGACCAAGGGGAAAACATGACGCTGAAATCACTTCTGCTCGGAAGCGCATTCGCCGCCCTCGCGGCTGTCAACCTGGCGAGCGCACAGCAAGTGCCTGCCGCCACCAGCCAGAGCGCGCCGATCAAGCGCACGCCACTGCAGAAATTCGACGTGCCGGGGACGAGCTACGAGACCGTGATCGGGATGGCCGAGATCGTGCCGAATGTGAACATCGGCCGTCACACGCATCCGGGACTCGAATCGGGCTACGTCCTGGAAGGCGACATGGTGTTGATCGTTCAGGGTCAGCCGGACAAGACGCTTCGAACGGGCGAAAGCTATCAAATCCCGTTGGGCGCGGTACACGATGCGAGGTCGGGTCCGAAAGGGGCCAAGGTCATTGCGACCTACGTGGTCGAAAAGGGCAAGCCGTTGGCGACGCCTGCGCCCTGAGGCACGCGATCGGCGAGACCGCCAGGC
>DASSVX010000329.1:0-4752 GCA_035705655.1 Casimicrobiaceae bacterium | reverse complement strand
CGACTTGCCGGCGATATCCAGGTGAATCTTGGCGTCGAGACGGTCATCCGCAGCCGTGGTGAATTCCGGCCCTTCCAATTCGGCATGCACGTCCGGCAATTCCCGGAGCGAATCCAGAAACTGCTTGATAAGAACGCTTTCCGCAGTGGGCGACACGGTCATGCAGGTGTTATTCTCCTGGCAGCGAATAACGTCACTATACCGAATATTCGCCTAGGTTACAAAATTCACTGTTCAGCGAATTTTGCCCGTGCACCGAACCGCCCGAAGCCACCTCAGAGCGCGAAAAATTACCCCAAAATTACCACATCAAGCAAAACAAAAAAACAATAACATATTGATTATTAAGTGAAAAATAACGATACAAGCACACACGCCGCCCACACGCCGATGATGCAGCAGTACCTGCGGTTCAAGAACGAGCACCCCGAGCGGCTGCTCTTCTACCGGATGGGTGATTTCTACGAGCTGTTCTACGCCGACGCCGAGCGTGCCTCGCAGCTCCTCGACATCACGCTCACCGCCCGGGGCCAGTCGGCGGGTGCGCCGATTCCCATGGCGGGCGTGCCGTACCACGCAATCGAGCAGCATCTCGCGCGACT
Organism: Casimicrobiaceae bacterium; assembly: GCA_035705655.1. Lineage (GTDB taxonomy): Bacteria > Pseudomonadota > Gammaproteobacteria > Burkholderiales > Casimicrobiaceae > VBCG01. The sequence continues at coordinate 4,150 of DASSVX010000329.1, read as the reverse complement.
CGTCGCGCGTGGCGAAAGTGCGGTGATCGTCGACCAGGTCGGCGATCCGGCGGCAAGCAAGGGGCTCGTCGAGCGCAGGATCACGCGGATCGTCACGCCGGGCACGCTGACCGACGCCGGGCTGCTCGACGCAAAGCGCGACGCGCCGCTCGCCGCGCTGGTGCAGGATGGCGAGCGCGCCGGTATCGCCTGGCTCAATCTCGCTTCGGGGCGGATGACGCTGACCGACGTCGCACTCGTCGACTGCGCCGCAACGCTCGAACGCATCGAGCCCGCCGAGCTGCTGCTCGCCGAGGACGCCGTCGCGCCCGCCTGGCGCAGCAAGGGGGCGGCGGTGCATGCGTTGCCCGCATGGCATTTCGACCGGGGCACGGCCGCGCGCGCACTGGCACGACAGATGGGGACCGTCGACCTGCGCGCCTTCGGTGCCGCCTCGGCACCGCTCGCGACCGGCGCCGCGGGCGCGCTGCTCGCGTATGCGAGCGCGACGCAGCAGAGCACGCTCGAGCACGTGCGCTCGCTCGACGTCGAAGCGGCGAGCGAATTCGTGTCGCTCGACGCTGCGACCCGCCGCAACCTCGAGATCACGCAAACGCTCGCCGGCGAGCGCGAGCCGACGCTGCACTCGCTGCTCGACACGTGCGCAACGGCGGCCGGAAGCCGGCTGCTGCGCCATTGGCTCACGCATCCGCTGCGCGACCAGGCGCGCGTTGCGGCGCGTCACGACGCGATCGATGCATTGCGCGCCGACCCTTCTAGCATGCGCTCGATCACTGCGGCGCTGCGCGGCACGATTGACGTCGAGCGCGTCGTGTCGCGCATCGCGCTGCGCAGCGCGCGGCCGCGCGATCTCGGAGGTCTGCGCGACACGCTTGCATCGCTTCCCGCACTGGCGCGAATCGGCGCGGCGTCCGATGCGTTGCTGTTGCGCGACTGCGCGCACGATCTCGCGTGCGATCCGCAATGGCATGCGCTGCTCGCGCGTGCGATCGCGCCCGAGCCGGCGGCGCAGTTGCGCGACGGCAATGTCATTGCCGACGGATTCGATGCCGAGCTCGACGAGCTGCGCAACGTCGATGCCGGGTGCGCGCAGTTCCTGCTCGACCTCGAGCGGCGCGAGCGCGAGCGCTCGGGCATCGCCACGCTGAAGGTCGAATACAACCGCGTGCACGGCTTCTACATCGAGGTCACGCGCGCGAACGCCGAGCGCGTGCCCGACGATTACCGGCGCCGGCAGACGCTCAAGAATGCCGAACGCTATACGACCGCCGAGCTGACGGCGTTCGAATCGAAGGCGCTCACCGCGCAGGAGCGCGCCCTTGCCCGCGAGCGGCGCCTCTACGACGAGCTGCTCGCAGCGCTTGCGCCGGCGATTGCGCAACTGCAAGGCGCCGCCATGGCGCTCGCGACGCTCGACGTCCTCGCAACACTTGCCGAACGCGCCGACGCATTGCGACTCGTGCGTCCGCAATTGCGCCCCGCAATCGGCATCGCAATCGAAGGCGGGCGGCATCTGGTCGTCGAGCGCCAGGTCGACGCGTTCATTCCGAACGACGTTGCGCTCGACCCGGCGCGGCGGCTTCTGGTCGTCACCGGACCCAACATGGGCGGCAAGTCGACGTACATGCGGCAGACGGCGGTGATTGCGCTTCTCGCCTACGCGGGGATGTTCGTGCCCGCCGCGCGCGCGGCACTCGGGCCGCTCGACGCGATCTACACGCGCATCGGCGCCGCCGACGACCTGGCCGGCGGGCGCTCGACGTTCATGGTCGAGATGACCGAGGCCGCGTACATCCTGAACCGCGCGACGGCGCAAAGCCTCGTGCTGATCGACGAGATCGGCCGCGGCACGTCGACGTTCGACGGCCTGGCGCTCGCGTGGTCGATCGCGCATCGGCTCGCGGCGCACAACCGCAGCCTCGCGCTTTTCGCGACGCACTACTTCGAGTTGACGGCGCTGCCGTCGGAAAGCGACGGCTGCGCGAACGTGCACTTCGATGCGGTCGAGACGAAGAGCCGGCAGGGACCGGGCATCGTGTTCCTGCACCAGGTCGAGGACGGCCCCGCGAACCGCAGCTACGGGCTGCAGGTCGCGCGGCTCGCCGGCGTGCCGGCCGATACGCTCAAACTGGCGCAGCGCTACTTCGCGCGGCTCGACAAGTTCAACGCGCGCGACGATGCGCAGCACGACCTGTTCACCGCGGCGGATGCGGCGCAGCCGCCGGCAGCGGCAAGCGGACTGCGCCTCGCCGAGCTGGAAGCGAAGCTCGCAGCACTCGACCCCGACAACCTGTCGCCGCGCGACGCGCTCGCAGCGCTTTATGAACTGAAGCGGTCGGTGCGCTAACATCCGCGCATGCCGCCGCGGGTCACTGTCTCCCGTCTGCACAAGGCGCCGGCGAGGTCGGCGGCGCCGCGCACTGCGGTATCGACGAGCTCGCAGCGCTCGATCTGCTGCTCGTTCGCGCGAGCCCGTTTCCCTGGAGTTGAGCGCGCTAGTCGAAGGACGCGCTCGCGCGCCCGACTCCCTGGCCTAGCGGCACGACGCCGGCACCGAGGCGACGATCGGCTCGGCAGCGGCCCCCGTCGCCGATTGACGCATGACAGCGATCGTCCCGCCGGAAAAGCCGAAGGTCACCGACTCCGTCGGTGTTCCCCCGCCTTCGGCACCCCCCTGCGATACCGACGTGACCATCACGTCCGAGAGCGTGAACACGAGATAGTCCTGCGAGGTATCGCTCTTCCTGACGGAGAACGTGGCCGACGAAATGTTGGCGCCGGACGCCGCTTTCGCGAACAGCAGCGGGGATGCGCTGTCGACGGTTTTCACGATCGTGATGTCCTGCGCGCAGGCGGCCTGCGCCGAGGCGGCCGGCTGTTGCGGCTGCTGCGGCTGCTTTGCGCTGTTGCGAAACGACCCGACGACGCCCCACGACCACGAAAGCAACTCGATCTCGTCCTTGTGCTTGCTGTCGATCGACTCGCCCTTGATGTCGCCGAGCTTTACGAAGATGTCCGACGCGGCGACCGCCACGTTCGGATTTCCCGCTGCAAGTGCGACAGCCGACAGCGCCGCCGCCATCAACGCGCGGCGGTCCTTTCGCTTACCGTTTGTACGATACATTCGATTCTCCCTCGTGGTTGAACGTCGCTTGTCTCGGTACAATTCCGCGGGCCCTCTGGCGCTGCCCGCCGCGGGAATTCACAGCGAGCGCTTAGTTTCCTGAAACCCGGGCGCGTGGATTGTGGCCCTGGCCGGCTTCGCCGACAATTCGGGGCGACGCGCGGTCGCCCTGTGCCGCGCCGGGAACCGAGGATGAATCGCGCCGAGCGTCGCCGCTCGAAGGAACGCCGGACCGGGCGAGCGAACGCTGCGCCCGCGCTGGCTCACGCGATCCGCCGCCACCGCGCGGGCGATCTCGACGCCGCCGAGGCGGCGTATGCCGAACGGCTCCGTCACCATCCCGAGGACCCGGACGCGCTGCATTTCCTCGGCGTACTTCGTCATCAGCAGCAACGACCGGACGAGGCGATCGCGCTCGTGACGCGCGCGCTCGAGATCGCGCCCGGCCATGTCGACGCGTGGAACAACCTCGGCAATATATGCAAGCAATCGGGCCGTCTCGAGCAGGCCGAGGACGCGTATCGGCGAGCGCTTTCGCTCGATGCCCGACACGCGGGTGCGTGGAACAACCTGGGGGTCGTGCTGGGTGCGTTGCGTCGCGGCACGGAGTCGATCGCCGCGCTTGAGGAAGCGATCCGCTGCTCGCCGCGAATGGTGGCTGCTTACTTCAACCTCGGCGGCGCGTATCGCGGCTGCGGGACGCTGCGCGAGGCGATCGGCGCGTATTGCAAGGTGCTCGAGCTCGACCCGGAACACGGGCGCGCGCACGAGATGCTCGGCCGCGTGCTGTACCTTGCGGGTGAGCATGCGGCCGCTGCGTCGATCTTCCGCGCATGGGCCGACGTCGATCCGGACAATCCGGTGCCGGTGCACATGCTTGCCGCCTGCTCCGGGGAGAACGTGCCCGTGCGCGCGTGCGACGCCTACGTGCGGGCCACGTTCGATGCCTTCGCGGACAGCTTCGACGAGATGCTGCTGCAGCGGCTCGACTACCATGCGCCGCAGCGCTTGCTCGACGCGCTGGCG
>DASSVX010000328.1:0-33117 GCA_035705655.1 Casimicrobiaceae bacterium | reverse complement strand
CGCTGTTGTTCGGCGGCGGCATCGTCAAGCTCGGCGACGGGTCGATCGCGTCGTTCCTCGCCGTCGCCGGCGTCTTTGCCGCCGCCGCGATCGTGGCGCGGAGCGGGCTGCTGGCCGCACTCGCCGTGCTCGCACTGTCGTGCTGTCTCGGCGCGCGCACCGGCTACCTGCACGCGATGTATTTCCTCGGCATCGAGGCGCCGCTCTACACGATCGTGCTGTTCGCGGCACTCGCGGCATTGCTGCACTTCGTTTCGCCACGCCTGCCGACCGTCTACCACGGCATTGCGTCGGCGGCCGTGCGGACGTCGATCTTCCTCGTCAACTTCGGCTTCTGGATCGGATCGTTGTGGGGCGATCGAAGCGCACGCCCGATCGTTCTCGGCGACAGCGTGTGGTCCGCGCTTTGGATACTCGCGGGGCCGCGGGCCTTTGCGGTGGCCTGGGCGATCGTGCTCGTCGCGGCCGGCATCTTCGCGTGGAAGCGCGACCGCCGCTGGCTCGTGAGCGTCGTCGCGGTGTTCGGCGCGATCGACCTGTACACGCAATGGTTCGAGTGGCTGGGCGCGACGCCGACGAGCGTGCTGATCGCCGGACTCGCGGCGCTGGTGCTGGCCATTGCGCTCAAGTCGTTCAATCGCAAGCCGGTCGCGGCGTCCTGAAGCGCACGACGCCGCCGGGCGGCGCCGCTCGGTCCTACGCCTCGTCCGGATCGGGGTCCTCGATCGCGCTGCCCCGGACGCGCTGGCGGACCTCCGCCGGCGCGTGCGCGGCGAGCCGCGGCGTGTCGACGGTGACATCGGCGTTCTGGGCGCGATGGCGCAGCGCATGGTCCATCAGCACGCACGCGAGCATCGCTTCGGCGATCGGGGTCGCGCGGATGCCGACGCAAGGATCGTGGCGACCGTGCGTGTTCACGATGACCGGCCGGCCGGCCTTGTCGATCGAGTGCCGGTCGAGCCGGATCGACGACGTCGGCTTGACCGCGATCGCAACGACGACATCCTGGCCGGTGGAGATTCCGCCGAGAATGCCGCCAGCTTCATTACCGATGAAACCCTCGGGCGCCATTTCATCCGAATGCTGCGTGCCGCGCTGCGCGACCGCGCGAAACCCGGCGCCGATCTCGACGCCCTTCACCGCGTTGATGCTCATCATGGCGTAGGCAAGGTCCGCATCGAGCTTGTCGTAGACCGGCTCGCCCCAGCCGACCGGAACGCCCGTCGCGATCACCTCGATGCGCGCGCCGCAGGAATCGCCCGATTTGCGCAGCCGGTCCATGAACGCCTCGAGGGCCGGAATGCCCGACCGGTTCGCCGCGAAGAAAGGATTGTCGTCGACGTGCTCGAAGCCCTCGAACGCAATCGCGTTCTCGCCAAGATGCGTCATGTGGCCGCGAATGGCGACGCCGCGGCGCTCGGCGAGCCATTTGCGTGCGATCGCGCCGGCGGCAACGCGCACCGCCGTTTCGCGCGCCGACTGGCGGCCGCCGCCGCGGTAATCGCGGATGCCGTACTTGTGCCAGTACGTGTAGTCGGCGTGACCGGGGCGAAACGTCTCCGCGATATTCGCGTAATCCTTGCTGCGCGCGTCCTCGTTGCGAATCAGGAGCGCGATCGGCGTGCCGGTGGTGCGGCCGTCGAACACGCCGGAGAGAATCTCCACGCTGTCCGCTTCGCGCCGCTGCGTCACGTGCCGCGACGTGCCCGGCTTGCGGCGGTCGAGATCGTGCTGGATGTCGGCTTCGGCGAGTGCGAGGCCCGGCGGACAGCCGTCGACGACGCAGCCGATCGCCGGCCCGTGCGACTCGCCGAACGACGTCACGCAGAAGAGCTTGCCGAAGGTGTTGCCTGACATGGTGCGCCGGTCGCTTTCGCCCGGATGACTATAGCATCGAGGCGCGGCCGATCCGCGCACGCTTCGTCACCGGTGCGCGTCCTTCGGCGTGGCCGGTTTCATCGGCGCTCTGCGCGCGGCGGAACCGGCGCCACGTAGCCGATCACGAGCAGCAGGACGCCGACGCCGATGAACGACACGATCCGCTCGACGCCACCGACCTGCGCCAGGTCGACGGCGAAGAGCTTTGCCACGACGAGACCGAGCAGTGCAGCACCTGCAACCCAGGCGATGCGATAGCCGCGCCGATTGGCGACGACCATCGCCGCGAGCGCAACCAGCGACCAGACGAGCGACAGCGCCGACTGCGCGACCTGCGACGCCCACAGCGACGCAAGCGACCACGGCGCGCCGGTCAGGTGATGCACGGCGCGAAGGGTCGAGCACGTGACCCACAACAGCAGCAGCGCGGCAACGGCGACGCCGAGCGCGTCCAGCGACGGGCGGCGCGGGGTGTCGAGTTCGGCGTCGTGAATGCGGCGCAGCCAACGCGCGATCGCAACGAAGACGAGTGCCTGCGCGACGTCGAACGGATTGGCGATCGGCACGAACGGCCAGGGTGCGAAGTCTCCGGCACTCGAGACGTTCGCGACCAGCGTCCACAGCGATGCGGCCACGGCGACGGGAAGCGCACCGCCGCGAGCGTACGCCTGCGCCCGCGCGCCGAACGGCCACCCGGTGGACAACGTGAGCCGCGCAATCGCAATCAGCGCCAGCGCCGGAACGAGGCCCCATGCGACGAGCGGCCAGTCGGCACCGCTCGCATACGTGCGTGCAAGCCACGCGAGCTCCGCGGCGCCGATCAGCGTCACGAGCCACACGCTGACCGCGTGTCCGGCGTCGACGCCGCGCGCGCTGGATGGCGGCGTCACCCGTTCAAGGTGGCGCAGCAACATGACGTCCACGGCCACGGCGAGCGGCCATGCAATGATGCCGCCGGCAGCGAGCAGATGCGCGTGGCGCGTCGAAGGATCGACGACGCGATCGAGCGCGATCACGAACAGCACGCCAGGCAGTGCGTACACGGGAACGCGCGCCATCGGCCAGTCGAGCCTTGCCGCGAGCGTGGCGAACAGCACGGCCGAGCCCGCGAGAAAGACGACGAGCACGGCAACGCGCGCATCGGCGGTGACAAAACGATCCACCTCGTGCCATGCCGCGCCAAGCCACCACGCGAGTCCCCATCCGAACACAATTGGGGCGAAAACGCGCTCCCACGGCCTGATTGCGCCGGGCCGCGCCAGCGCGTACGAACTCGCGAGACCGCCGCACGCGACGAGCATGGCGCCCAGGTACGCGCTGTTCGCAATCGGCAATCGTCCGCCGGATAGCGGATCGATCCACGGCGAAAAGCCGAGTGCGAATGCAACGCCGGCGCCAAGCTGCAGCAGCAGGCCGAACCAGCGTGCGGACGGATGCCCCTGGCGCACGCCCATCCAGACGACGGCTGCGCCCTCGATCGCCCAGGTGGCAGATGTAAGGCGTGCATCGAGCGCGAGCGGCACCGCAAGCGTGCCGAACACGATCGACAGTGCGGCGAAGGATTCGACCAGGAGCCGCAGCTCGGGCCGGCGCGCGCGGAGCAGGCGCGCGAGCAGCAGGTAGATCGCGCACGCGCCGACCGCGCTCCATGCGAGTGCGTGCTCGATGCGGTGCACGAGCGCGTCCTGCAGGCTTGCAGCAACCAGCGGCACGCCGAACACGAGCGTTGCGTCGACGTATCGCCGCAGCTCGAGCGAGCGTCGCAGTGCGTACAGCGTCGCAATGGCAACGTAGAACAGGAAGAACAGGATCAGGAACGGCTCGGTCGTTGCGAAATCCTCGGGGCGGTACGTGGTGATGCCCCACAGCGTTCCCGCGACGACGCTGCAGGCGAAGCCGACGACGTTCAGCAGCCGCCACGCCTTGAACCACGCGATCCCGAGGATTGCCGCGTTCAGCATGGCGTAATACGAAAACAGCATCACGTGGCTGCCGCCGCTCGACGCCAGCAGCGGCGCGGCGAATCCGCCGAGCACGCCGAGCACGGCGAGCGCCATCGCATCCTGGCGGATCGCGAGGAAGCTCGACAATGCGCCGATGGCGAGCAGCAATCCGAACGCGGGGGCCGGCGACAGCACCTCGTAGAGCCGCAGCGCCGCGAATACGGTGAGGTACAGGATGCCGGCACCGGCGCCCTGCAACGTCACGGCGTAACCGGCACGCCGCGCGCGCAGCCGCCAGCCGAACACGAGCAGCGCGATGCCGCCGAGTGCCACGCCGGCAAGACGTGCCTCGATCGGAATCGTCACGTGCTCGGAAGCATATTTCAGCAGGAACGCGACGCCGATGAACAGCACGACGACGCCGGTGCGCGCAAGCGTATTGCCGCCGGCGATCCACTGGCGTATCGCGCTTGCCTTCCGTGGCGCCGGCGCCGTGGGAGCCGTGCGTGGCCGCCCATAGGCAGGTGCAGGGCTCGCCCGCGTATCGGCGCGAAGCGCGTCGATCGCGATGCGCTCGTCGTCTCTGGCCGGGGCTGCCGCCTGCGGACGGACCGGCTCGACGGGCGCGCGCATCGCGGACGCCGGCTCGCCGGTTTCCGCAGGCCGCGCCGTGGCTCCGGCGGCGGAACTCCTGTCGCGCAGTGCCGCCTCGAGCGCCGCAATGCGCCGCTCCATCGCGCGCACGCGCTCGGCAACGCGGGGATCGAGCAGCGTCAACGGATCGGCCGAACCCGCACTGTCCGATCGCCGGGTTGCCGCCTGCGACTTCCGCCGCGACTCGAGCAGGTAGCCGATGATGAAGCCGATCAGCGCGCCCGATGCGACCGCTTCGAATCGACGCCCGAGCAGCGCCCCGAGCATCGCGCCAGCGAGCAACAGCAACAGCGGCATGAAGCGTTCTCCCAGCGTCGCGCCACCGATGACCGGCGCGGCGTCAGCTCATGGTACGGGCGTTCGGGTTCCGCTCAGCGCGCGTCGCCGCGCAATGCCTGCACCTGTCCGAACAACATGTCGGGCGTCGCGTCCTCGGCGCGCACCGGCGCGGCCGCCACCAGCGCGATGCGTTTGAAAAGACCGATCGTGCTGCGTCCCGCCCTGCCCTGTCGCGATCGCGAAAAGAAGCTTCCCCACAGGCCGCGCAGCGCCATCGGAACGACCGGAACAGGCGTCGTCTCGACGATCTGCCGGACACCGGCCCGAAACCGGTTGAGCTCGCCGGTATGCGTGAGCCGTCCCTCGGGGAAGATGCCGACGATCTCGCCCGCCGCGAGTGCTGCCGCGGCCTCGGCGAACGCGCGATCCTTCAGCGCCGGGTCGTCGCGCGCCGACGCGATCGGGATCGTGCGCATTGCGCGGAAGACGAACGACAGGATCGGCACGCGGAAAATCCGGTGATCCATGACGAAGCGGATCGGCCGGCGTACGCACGCGGCGATCACCACCGCGTCGACATAGCTCACATGGTTGCAGACGATGACGCACGGGCCCTCGTCGGGAATGTTCTCCAGGCCTTCGCGGTGCACGCGGTAAACCGTGTGCACGAGCAGCCACGCGAGAAAACGCATCAGGAACTCGGGCACCAGCGTGTAGATGTAGGCGGCGACCAGCGCATTCATGATGCCGACGGCGAGGAACAGTTGCGGTATCGACAGCCCCGCGGAAAGCAGGCCGATGGCGACGCCGGCGGACGCGATGATGAACAGCGCGTTCAGGATATTGTTCGCCGCGATGATGCGCGACCGATGCGACGGCTGCGATCGCTCCTGGATCAGCGCATAGAGCGGCACCGTGTAAAAGCCGCCGAAGACGCCGAGCAGCACGATGTCGATCGCAACGCGCCAGCTGGCCACTGTCACGACGAATGCGCCGATGCCGTCCACCGCGACCGCGTGCATCTGCCGCGTCGCGAGCCACAGGTCGATTGCGAACAGCGACAATCCGATCGATCCGAACGGCACGAGGCCGAGCTCGACGCGGCGCCCCGACAGCCGCTCGCACAGCAGCGATCCGATGCCGATCCCGATCGAGAACAGCGCGAGCAGCAGCGTGAACACGTGCTCGTCGCCGCCCAGCACCCGCTGCGTGAAAGCGGGCAGCTGCGCAAGGTAGATCGCGCCGTAGAACCAGAACCACGAGATCCCGAGCATCGAGCGCCAGACGACGATGTTCTCGCGCGCGATCCCCATGTTGCGCCACGTCTCGCTGACCGGATTCGGATTGATCACGAGCTGCGGCGCAACGGCCGGCGTGTACGGGATGCGCCGGCTCGCAAGCCAGCCGGCGACCGCGATGGCAATCCCGAGCCCGCCGGCGGCGATTGCGCCGCCGGGCTTGATCGCGACGACGAGCCCGCCCGCTATCGTGCCGAGCAGGATCGCGACGAACGTTCCCGCTTCGACGAGCCCGTTGCCGCCAACGAGCTCCTGCGGCGCGAGATGCTGCGGAAGGATCGCGTACTTGACCGGACCGAACAGCGTCGAATGAATGCCGAGCAGCGCGAGCGCCACGAAGAGCAGCGCGATGCTCGACATGACGAAGCCGGCGAGGCCGATCGTCATGATCGCGATCTCGAGAAGCTTCACGAGGCGGATCAGCCGCGATTTCTCGACCTTGTCGGCGAGCTGGCCGGCGGTCGCCGAAAACAGCATGAACGGCAGGATGAACACGGCGCCGATCAGGTTCACGATCATCCCGGCATCGATGGCGAGATGACCTGCCGCTTCGAACGTGACGAACACGACGAACGCGTTCTTGAAGACGTTGTCGTTCGCGGCGCCCAGGAACTGGGTCCAGAAGAACGGCGCGAAGCGGCGCTCGCGCAACAGCGCGTACTGGCTCGCGGATCGCCCGGCGATTTGTTTACCTGCACTCATCAGTGCCGCGCATTCTCGCGGCGCGGGCAGGTCCGCGCAAGCGAAAGTGCGCTACCCGGGTTTGCCGTCGAGGCGCGGGCGCGTCAGGATCGGCCAGTAGCGAAAGGTGAAGAGCGCGAAGCCGGCCGACCAGCAGAGACCGGACAGCACGACCGTTGCGCGGTAGAACTCGGGCAACGCGATGCCGCCGAACACGCGAATCACGGCGGCAAGCACGATCAGCGCATAGCAGGTCACCTCGACGCCGTCGGCGACGAGCGGGCGCCCCGAGTGACCGCGCGCCGTGCGCGTCATCATTCCGATCGTCATGCCGCCGATGGTGCCGATCGTCAATGCATGGACGGCGAGCGGCGACGCAACGACGCCCCATGCGGCGAGCGCGCGCAGCACGAGGTAGACGACGATCCAGGCGTACGCGACGTGCAACACGCACACGAGCGGGGTCGAGCGCGTGCGCCACGGTTGCCAGAGCCACAGCCGCGCCGCGTGGGCTAGGGCAACGACGATCGCGACGACGCCGATCCACGCCGGATCGACCTGCGACAGATCGGCCAGGATCAGCAGCAACACGCCGCCGAGCGCCGCCTTCTCGACCAGCGGATGGCGCACGGCACGCGTACCGGGAACGCCGTTGTTCGTGAACATCGGCACGACGCGTCCGGCCATCACCGCGATGATGAACAGGACCGCGTCGAGCGCGACCTGCAGGCTCGCGCGTGCGGGCCAGGCCACGACGCCGAGGCGCGCCATGTGCACGGCAAACGTTGCGAGGCCGAGCAGCACGAGCAGCCCGACGAAGAAATAATTGCGCCGGTTGCCGCTGCGCACGAGCGGTACCGCGATGCCCGCGGCGACGGCGATCGGGAACACGGCGTTGAGCACCGCCGACACGAGCGCGTACGGCGTCAGCACGCTGATCCGGCCGGCGATCCAGAGCAGCGCGTACGCCGCGAGCAGCCCGCCGGAGGGCGTCGGCCGGCCGGTCCAGTTACGCACGGCGGTGAAAAGGAAGCCGGTGACGACGGCGATCGTGTAGCCGAACAGCATTTCGTGCGCATGCCAGACGGGATCGTGCAGGTAGCCCCCGGGCAGGCCGCCGGCATATTCGGCGATCCACAACAGGATCGAGACCGATGCGAAGAACCCCGCGAGCAGGTAGAACGGCCGGAAGCCGAGATTCCACAACGCGAAGTCGGCGTGCGCAATGCGGGCCGGCGGCACGCCCGGGGGCGGTGAGAGCGAAACCGAGTTACGCCGCGACATCGGCTCGCCCCGTTCCCGGCGCAGCGCGCAACATCAGCGCGCGCGCTTTTTCCTGCAGCGCACGATAGGAACGCTCCCATTCGCCTTCGCGGGGACGGCTCGACGCAAGCGTTCGCACCAGCGCGCGCAGTGCGTCGCGCTCGCGCCGCGTCGCCTCGAGCTCGGCGCTGACTTGCCTGTGCTCGACGGCATGCACGAATTCGACCCGGCGATCCTGGCAGACGCCGATGCACGTCTGCGGCGCTTCGATCCTGCCGCAGCCGATGCATTGCCACGCCGATATCGTCTCGACCGGAAAATCGGGCTGACTCGTCCGCTGCACATCCATACGGGGAGATTAGCCGATCCGGTGCCCGACGCCATTGATCGCGCGCAACTCAACGCGTGAAACGGGCGGCGCGCTGCGCCAAAGCGCGCCGCCGCAAGCGTCATGCCGCGTACGGACCGTCACCTGCGATCGGGCAATAACGCGACAACCAGATGCTCGCTTCCACGCCGCCATCGAAGTGCTCGTCCAGCCGGTCGGCGTAGCCGAGCAGATGGCCGAGCGGCGCCTCGGCCTCGATGACGAAGACGTCCTTGCGCTGATCGACACGCGTCATCGTCCCACGGCGCTGCCCGAGATCGCTCTGCACCGATGGCAGGTGACGCGCGAGCCCGGTCACGAGCACGTTCATGAACGGCTCGAGGACCGGTGCCCCATGGGCATAACGCACCGACGCGGGCTCGACGACGACCTCCGCCCCGTAGCGCTGGCGCAGCGCCTCGACCGGCGCTGCGAGCGCGCGCTCGGTACGGGCGAGCACGCGCAGGCAGTTGGGCTCGGCGACGAGCAGCGCGCCGTCCGCGATGAACGAGTGGCGCCGCCAGATTTCCTGCAGCAGCTGTGCCTGCACCGGCGCGGCGCGCCCGCGAACCGTCTGCTCGATCGGGCACTCGGGATGCAGCATCGCAGCACCGCGGCGAAACTCGGCGCGCGCCGCGAGACGCGACAGCAGCCGGGCCGTCATGACTTGCTCCTTTCCTTGCGGACGGCGACGACGTGCAGCTCGTCGATGGCTGCGTCGGGCAGCGCCACCGGGACGCGAGCGCCCGCACGGCGGCCGAGCAGCGCGCGCGCTACGGGTGCGAACACCGAAATGCGTGCCGCCGACGCATCGGCGGCCGCTGGATGGACGAGTTGCACCGTGCGCGCGTGGCCGCGCGGCAGCTCGACGTACGTCACCTCGGTGTTGAGGGCGACCACGTCGGAGCCAAGCGCGTGCGGGGCAACGAGCGTTGCACCCGACAGCATGTCGGCAAGTTCGTCGGCAGCGCCGGGCATCGGCGCCTCGAAAGGTGACAGCGTGGCGAGCACGGCGGACAGCGTTGCCGCGTCATGCGTGGACAGGAAGAGTTCGTTGCGATCGATCACGGGACCTCCGGACAGAGCAAGGACAGGCAGACGGCGCCTTGCGGCGCAACGGCTGGATGGTTGTCGCTCCCGGCAAGCACCGACGGCCCGAAAAGCGCCGCCCGCGGCTTGCCGGGCTCACCCGAGACAGGCGAGCGTGCCGCGGTCGTTGCGGTGGATCGAGGGCCGGCCCGCGAGCGAGGCGGAAGCTCGGCGAAGGGCGAGGCGAGCGCCGGCGGCCACCGGCACGGGACGCCGGTGGTGGCACTTCAAGAAGTTATAAATCGCTCGCATTTCCGGATGATAGCAACATCCGGCGATTTATGCAAATATTCCCACGAATGCAAGACGATGGACGTTGCGCATTCATACCGCCATCGGGGCGGTCAGGGGCGCGTGGTGCCGGTAATTTTCAAGTGAAAAATCCGCTGGTTCGACGCGCTCGAGCCATTCGGGCTCATAACGTCCGGTCTTTGCAAGCGCCGGAATGCGCTCGGAAATCGCCAGGCGCGGCGGCGGATACGGCGTACGCGAAAGCTGCGTTTGCAGCATCTCGAGCTGGTTCTCGTAGATGTGCGCATCGCCGATGAAGTACGTCAGCCAGCGCGCCGCGTAGCCAGTGAGACGCGCAACGAGCGACAGCAGCAGCGCCGCCTCGCACACGTTGAATGGCGCGCCGAGCCCGATGTCGTTCGAGCGGACGTACAGGCACAGCGACAGCTCGCGCGTCACCGGATTGGGCAGGAGCTGATACAGCAGATGACAGGGAGGCAGCGCCATCTGGTCGAGCTCGGCGCAGTTCCACGCATGAAAAAGGATCCGGCGATCGGCGGGATTGGCGATGATCGTGTCGAGGCAGCCGCGCACCTGGTCGATCGCCTTGTGCAGCAGCAGCTTTTGCGTGCCGTCGTCGTCGACGGGGCCGATCAGGCGGTAGCCGCGCGCCATGGCGTCGTCGACCTGCGCGCCGTTGTCGGCATCGAGCAACTTGTACGCTGGCCAGGCGCGCCACTGGTATCCATAGATCTCGCCGAGCCAGTCGGGTCCGACCCGATACGGATTGGCGAGCCACGCCGCGTTTTCGTTCGCGTTCTGATCCCAGACCTTGCAGCCCAGTGCGCGAAATTGCGCCGCACTGCGGGCGCCGCGCAAGAACCCGATCAGCTCGCCGACGGCCGACCGGAACGGCAGCCGGCGGGTCGTGATCGCCGGAAAGCCTTCGGCGAGGTCGAAACGCATCGATGCGCCGGGAATGCTGATCGAGCGAATCCCCGTGCGGTTTTCCTGCCAGGTGCCCGTGTCGAGGATCGACCGTACGAGCGATAGGAATGGTTGCATGCGCGTGGCGACCGGCAAGCGGAAAACGAAGCCGGTGCACGAGGATACCGCACCGCCACCGAACCGATGGGCGTCCGCCGATTACAGTGCGCGATCGAAGGCCGAGGCGGCCAGCGCGCGGCCCAGCGCCGTACTGCGCTCGAAGCGAACGCGTGCCGCGTCAGTAAACGCTGCGCGCCGCGCAGACGCGCTCGGCGAGCTGCTCGAGCTCCGCCTCGTCCGCGACCGCAGCATCGTCGCGCCGTGACTTCTCGGCGGCGCTCGTGGTGCTCGCGCTGTAGTGTTGAACGAGGTCGGGGGCCTGGGTTTCCATGTGTCGATCCGCTTTACGTTGCGCGGGTGCGCGCTGGTTACGCAACCGTTCAAAGCAATCGACATGCCATCAACTTGAACGCCACGCACCCGCCATAGGGAAAGCGGTCGTTGCGAATGGCGCATTGGCACCGGGTCCAGGTGCCGCAGCGCCTTTGCGGGGGCTCGTTTTGTCGCGCACGACCGACAGCAAAGCAGCGTGGATCGGCAAGTCATTGAAGCAATGCGGTATTGCGTGTCGCCCACCAACGACAGCCTGCATCAGCGGCAATGGATGCCTACGTCTTCGCCTCCTTGAACATTCCCGGCTCCAGCCGGTGGCGCTGCAGCAGCTTGTAGAACTCGGTTCGATTGCGCTTGGCAAGCTGCGCCGCCTGCGTGACGTTGCCGCCGGTGATCTTCAACAGGCGCACCAGGTATTCGCGCTCGAACGTCTTGCGCGCTTCCTCGAAGGGTACGAGCGCGGCCGCATCCTCCTTGAGCGCCGCCTGCACGAGCGTCGCCGGGATGACGGGCGTCGTCGCGAGCGCGACCGACTGCTCGAGCAGGTTCAGGAGCTGGCGTACGTTGCCGGGCCAGGGGGCGGCCACCAGCAACGCCATGGCATCGGGCGCGAGCGACGGTGTCGGCTTGCGGTAGCGCTCGGCAAGGCGGCGCAGGAAATGCGTGGCGAGCAGCGGGATGTCCTCGCGCCGTTCGGCGAGCGATGGCAGCTTGAGCGAGACGACATTCAGCCGGTAATAGAGATCCTCGCGAAACAGGCCCTGCTCGCGCTGCGAATCGAGGTCGCGGTGCGTTGCCGAGATGACGCGGACGTCGACCGGAATCGCCTGCGTGGAGCCGACGGGGCGGACCTCGCCTTCCTGCAGCACGCGCAGCAGCTTCACCTGCAGCGGCAGCGGCATGTCGCCGATTTCGTCGAGGAACAGCGTTCCCCCGTCGGCGGCCTGGAACAACCCCTTGTGCGCCTGAATGGCCCCGGTGAACGCGCCGCGCGCATGACCGAACAGCTCCGATTCGAGAAGATCGCCGGGGATGGCGCCGCAATTGACGGCGACGAACGGCTTGTCGCTGCGCCGGCTTGCGTCGTGGATCGCGCGGGCGAGCAGCTCCTTGCCGGTCCCCGATTCGCCGAAGACGAGCACGCTGGCGTCGGAATCGGCGACGAGCTTCGCCTGGCGCAGCAGGTCTTCCATCCGGGGGCTGCGCGTGATGATGTTCGCGCGCCATTGCCCGGCGGTGCTTTCGCTGCCGGGCGGCTCGCCCCCCGAAACCTCGAGGGCGCCGGCCACCTTTTTCAATAGGTCCTGGCTGTCGAACGGCTTCGTCAGGTAGCCGAATACGCCGCGCTGCGTCGCGTTGACGGCGTCGGGGATCGTTCCGTGCGCCGTGAGGATGATGACGGGCAGTGCCGGATGCTGGCGATGGATGGCCTCGAAGAGCTGCAGGCCGTCGATACCGGGCATCCGCAGGTCGGTGATGACGGTCGCCGGTCGTTCGACGGCGATCGTCGCAAGCGCGGTCTCGCCGCTGTCGGCAGTGCGCACGCGATAGCCCGCCGACGTGAGACGCAGGCTGATGAGCTTGAGCAGGTCGGGGTCGTCGTCGACCAGGAGGATGTCTCCACGATTCATGAATTCCTTTCGGCGCGCAGCACCTTATAAAACGGGTTTCAGCGGCCGGATCCGCCGGCGCCGGATGCGCCGCCGCCGCCGCCGCTACGCACACGATCGCGCAGGAGGCTGCGCTCCATCGCCCGCAGCGCCTCGAGTTTCTGGATCGCCGCATCGGCCTTCTGCTGCTCGTCGTGAACCGCGCGCTGCCGCTCGTTCACCTGTGCCTGCAGGACGGCCGCGAGATGGCGGATCGGCGACGACGCCGGCGCGCTTTTCGCGACGTTCTCGAAGAGCTGCAGCGCGCGCTGATCGTCCTGCGGCGACGAGCGCACGAGCGTGTAGAGCACGGCGAGCCGGACGCGATTGATGTCGGTGCGCTGGCGGGCGAACGTCTGCGACGCAGCCGCGAGCTCGCGCTTCAGCTCGTCATTCTGCATCGAGCCGAAGCGCTGCAGGTCGGCGAGCAGTTCGATCATCTGCACATCCTCGGTCGGCGGCGTTGCGGGGGACGGCGGTGCGACGACGATCACGGGCGGCAGCGCAGAAGCGGAAACGGGAGGCGTCGACGAAGGCGGCGACGAATTTGCCGGCGCTGCGGCGGCCGGTGGCGCCGGCAGCGGCGGCTCGACCGGCTCCATCGGTGGCGACTCGACCATCGGCGGATCGGGAACGGCGTAGGTGGCCGGATCGTTTTCGTCTGCGGGCATGACCGGCGTCGGCAGCGACGCGCAGGCGCCGAGTGCCATTACGAGCGCCAGCGCCACGCAGGCCCGGCTTCCCCTCATGGCGTGCTCACGAATGTGCCGCCTGCAATGACTGGCGCCGCCGAGCGGTCTCGACCGGCGCGAGCGGCAGCGACAGCCTGAACCACGCGCCGCTCTTGCCGTCGGCGCGGCCCGCCACTTCGATGCTGCCTCCCTGCGCGAGCGCGTATTCGCGGGCGATGGCAAGGCCGAGCCCGGAGCCCTTGATGCGCCCGTCCACCGGCGGCGGGCCCTGGTAGAAGGACTCGAAAATGCGTTTGCGATCGGCGAGCGCGACGCCGCGGCCCTCGTCGACGACATCGAGCACCGCGAAGCCGTCGTTGGTGGTCACGTTCAGCCGGACCGTCGCATTCCTCGGCGAATACTTGAGCGCGTTCGACAGCAGGTTGTCGATGATCGTGCGCAGCTTCTCGGCGTCGCCGATCACCGTGGCGGGCTCGATCTTCGCGTCGAACGTGATCATTCGCGCGACGGCGGCAAGCCGCTGCTCGCGCACGACCCGCGCGACGACATCGGGCAATGCCACGGGGCGAAGCGCCGCCGGCTCCATCGCCCGCGTCTGCTGGTAGGCGAGCAGGTCCTCGATCAGCTTCTGCAGCGAAAGCGTGTTGTCGCGCACGATACGAACGATGTCGCGCTGCTCGGGGGTCAGCTTGCCGCCGACGTCGTCACGCAACAGCTCGGCACCCTCGCGCACGGCGGTGAGCGGCGTCTTGAGCTCGTGCGAAACGTGTCGCAGGAACCGCGCCTGCTGCTCCTCGAGCTCGGACAGGCGCCCACGGAGCCATTCCAGGCGCTGGCCGACATAGCGCAGGTCCTGCGGGCCCGTGACCTCGATCGCGTGCGTGAAGTCGGCGCTGCCCATCTGGCGGATCGCGAGGTCGAGCTGGCGGATCGGTCGCGCGATCAGCGTGGCGAACACGATCGCGAGCGCGATCGCGATGCCGACGGTGGCGAGACCGACGTAGATCCACTTTTCGCGGCCCTGCGTGGCCGTCTCCTGCAGCCGCTCGATCGCACGCTGCGTGAGCTGGTTGCTCGCGGCGAGCATCGACTGCGCGCCGTCGACGAGCTTTGAATAGCCGTCGGCGAGCTCGTCGGCCGCTTCGGAGCCGCGCCGCGGCGCCGTCAGGAGCTTGTGCAGCCGGCTTTCGCGATCGGCAAGCTTCTCGAGCGTTTCCTGCGATCCCGGCTCGAGCGGGAGGGCTGCGAGCTGGTTGGTCGTCTGGCGAAACTCCTCGCGCAGGCGCGCGTACTCGTCGAGCAGCGCACTGTCCTCGAGGATCAGATGCTGCCGGGCGATGCGCTCGAGCGTCGTTGCCTGCTCGTAGAGGAGCCGGCTCGTGCGCCCGGCCTGCGCCGCCTGCACCACTTCCTGGCGGCCCTGCGATTCGAGGCGGTCGAGCGAGAGGATCATCTCCGCGAGCGCGTAGACGAGCGGCAGGCTGACGAGCAGGAAGCCGAGCAGGATGAACTTGAGAAACGAGCGCGGGTAATACACGCGTTGGGGCGAGCGCCACGGGCGACGCGCTGGCTATAATCGACGGATTATGACATTGCGGCGCCGTTCGCATTCGGCTTCCCGGCCGGCGCATCGAAGCTGCGCCCTGCACCGGCCCGAAGCGCAACGCGCATGCGCCTTGCGCTGATCGCCGCCGTGGCGGCCAACGGCGTCATCGGGCGCGACGGCACGCTCCCGTGGCGCCTTCCCGAGGACCTGCGGCGATTTCGCGCGCTGACGACGGGCCACGCGATCATCATGGGCCGGCGAACCTGGGAATCGCTGCCGCACGCGCTGCCGGGCCGGCAGAACATCGTCGTCACGCGGCGGAAGGGCTACCTCGCGGCGGGTGCGTCGGCTGCAGCGTCGATCGACGCTGCGCTTCGCGCAGTCGCGTATCCTCCGCCCGCGTTCTGCATCGGCGGCGGCGAGCTGTACCGTGCGGCGCTGCCGCTGGCCGCGACGGCGTTCGTGACCGAGATCGCGCGCGCATTCGACGGCGACGCGACGTTTCCCGCGCTGGATGCAAGCGAATGGAGCGAAACGGCGCGCGAGCCGCATGTGCAGGAGGGCGAGACCGGCTTCGAGTACGCGTTCGTGACCTACGAGCGCATCGTGCGGCGTCTTTGACAACACCTGGGAGAAGAAGCGATGTCGGCGCATGAATTCCACGTGCATGGCCCGCACGATCACGAAGTCGAGCACGCGGCGCACGAGCGCGACCCGTTTTCGGCGCGGATCGCGGTGATGACGGCGATCTTCGCGACGATCGGCGCGCTGTTCGGCTACATGGTCGGCGCGACGCAGAACGACGCGCTGCTGTTCAAGAACGATTCGGCGATCCGCCGGACCGAAGCATCCGACCAGTGGAACTTCTACCAGGCGAAGAGCAGCAAGCAGAACCTGGCGGAGCTCGGCGCGTCGCTCGCGACCGGCGATGCCGGCGCACGATTCAAGGCGGAAGCCGAGCGCTACAACAGGGAAAAGCAGGACATCATGACCCAGGCGCAGAAGCTCGAGAAGCGCTCGGAGGAACTCGAGGCGAAGAGCGAAGCGTCGATGCACGTCCACCATCGCTGGGCACAGGCGATGACGCTGATCCAGATCGCGATCGCCCTCGCGGCCATCACGCTGCTCACGCGCAGCCGCTGGCTGCATTTCGTGTCGTACGGCGCCGGCGGCGTGTCGGTCGCGATCGGCGTGCTTGCGCTGATGCACGTGTGACCGGCTCTGCAGGGCGATTCGGCGATAATGCACGTCTTCGCGTTCGTCTACTGCAAGGGCAGCGCGCGCAGGGCCGGGGTGGCGGAATGGCAGACGCAGCGGACTCAAAATCCGCCGCTGGCAACAGCGTGAGGGTTCGACTCCCTCTCCCGGCACCAGCAACGCACGCGGGCCCGCGGAGCGCGGCTTCGGCGTGAGCAGTCACCTCCCCTGGACGCTCGACGATTTCGACTACGATCTGCCGGCGGAGCTGATCGCGCAGTCGCCGGCGCCGCAGCGCACGGCCAGCCGCCTTCTCCACGTCGACGGCACGAAGCTCGACGACCTCCGCTTCGCCGATTTTCCGCGACTCGTCGGCGACGACGACCTCCTCGTGCTCAACGATACGCGCGTGATCAATGCGCGCATCCGTGGCCGCAAGCCCACCGGCGGCGACGTCGAGATGCTCGTCGAACGGGTAAGCGAGCGCGATGCCGCGCTCGTGCAGCTGAGGGCAAGCCATCCGCCGGGCGCGGGCGGCACCATCGAGCTCGCGGCGGGCGCGCGTGCCACCGTCATCGGGCGCGACGGCCGATTCTTTCGGCTGCGCTTCGAGGGCGTCGACGACCTTCCGCGCTGGCTGGAGCAGCACGGCGAGCTGCCGCTGCCGCCGTACATCACGCACGCGCCCGGCGTGGCAGACGCCGAACGCTATCAGACGGTTTACGCGCGCCATCCCGGTGCAGTCGCGGCACCGACCGCCGGCCTCCACTTCGACCGCGCGATGCTTGCTGCGCTGGCAAAGCGCGGCGTGGCAACTGCCTGGGTCACGCTGCACGTGGGCGCCGGCACGTTCCAGCCGGTGCAAAGCCATCTGATCGCCGAGCATCGGATGCATTCGGAGTGGTATTCGATTGCTCCGGAGACGGTGCACGCGATTGCCGGAACCCGCGCCCGCGGCGGGCGGATCGTTGCCGTGGGCACGACGAGCCTGCGCGCGCTGGAGGCCGCGGCCGGCGAGGACGGCGCGATCCGCGCGGGATCGTCGCAGACGTCGCTGTTCATCATGCCCGGGTATCGCTTCCGGGTCGTCGACCGGCTGCTGACCAACTTCCATCTGCCGAAATCGACACTCCTGATGCTGGTAAGTGCGTTCGGCGGCCATGCAGCGATCCGCGGCGCGTATGCGCACGCAATTTCGCAACGCTACCGCTTCATGAGCTATGGCGACGCGATGTTGCTCGAGCATGGAAATCGATGACAAATCGTCGCGGAATTCTCCGGGGGGCCGACTGGCGGCTGCGATAGCGGAACCGTGAGAAATGTCGCCAGCTGACGACATTTGCCCGCCTCGCTGCCGCACATGCCACAAAACCCCGGCCACGGCGCTTTGCGCAGCGGTTTTGATTGGCAACGCGACGCCTCTCGGCTACGCTTCGCACATCCCAATTTCCGGCCGACCGCCATTTCACGCCGGCCGATGCATCGCCTCCATGTCATCGGTGTTCCGCATCATCGCGGCCGTTGTTGCCGTCTTCAGCTTCTGCACCGTCGCTCACGCAGCGCGCGTTGCAATCCTGTCCAACGCGTGGTCCGCCGAAACGGCGGCCGATTACAACGCGAAGATCGGCGGCCATGTCTTCACCGGCATCGACGTCACGTCGAGCGTCCCCACGCTCGATCTGCTCCTCGCGAATTTCGACGTGGTCCTGCTCTTCGAGGATCGCGTGTTCGTGAACGCGACGGCCGTCGGCAACCGCGCGGCGGAGTTCGCCAATGCCGGGCGTGCGGTCGTCCTCGGCACCTTTTACGATCAGGACCGCAGCGACGCGACGGCCGGAGCCGCGACCCCGCACGGCTGGGGCGCTCTCGAGGGAATCGATCCGAACACGACCGACGGCGTCGGCACCGCGTATGCCGTGCGCACCCTCGCCCCCGCGAGCATCGTTGCGCACCCGCTCACGCGCGGCGTCACGAGCCTCGCGGCGCTGCGCGGCAATCCCGGTCCGTATGCCGGCGGCAACCAGGCGAAGCCGGGAACGAGCGTGGTGGCCGCGTGGGCGCAGCCCAACGCGCGCGGCGCCGTCGATCCCGCCATCGCTTACCGGCAAACCGGTCCCGCCTGCGTGATCCATATCGGCATCGCGCCGCAATACGGCGTGCTTCCGGCGTTCGGCACATACGGAACGGATTTCGCCGGCGATTTCTACCAGGTGTGGACCAATGCGTTCGACTTCGCTGCGGCCATGTGCAAGATCGCGCCGGCGATCGTGCCGGGCGACTTCGGCCAGATCGGCCGCGGATGGGCGAGCCGTGCCGAGCTCGATGCATGGCGCACGGCGTTCTCGTTCGCGATCGTTCTCGACGGCAGGTTCCTGCAGGGCGGCTTCGGCCCGGCACTGCCGCTGACGACGCACCCCGACGGCACGATCACCGCCGAATAGGCAGCGCCCATGTCGTTCGCGGTTCTCGGCCGCTGCGGCGCGGCGCGGCGCGCACGGCTGACGCTTGCGCACGGTGACGTGGAAACGCCGGTGTTCATGCCGGTAGGCACGTACGGCACCGTCAAGGCGATGTCACCCGCCGAACTGACCGCGCTCGGCGCGCAGATCATCCTCGGCAACACGTTCCATCTGTGGTTGCGTCCCGGCACGGACGTCATCGGCGCACACGGCGGGCTGCACCGCTTCGCCGGCTGGAACAAGCCGATCCTGACCGACTCGGGCGGCTTCCAGGTGTGGAGCCTCGGGGCGCTGCGCAAGGTGCACGAGGACGGTGTCACCTTCGCTTCGCCGGTCAATGGCGACCGCCTCTTCCTGTCGCCGGAAATATCGATGGAGATCCAGCGTGTCCTCGATTCGGACATCGTGATGGTGTTCGACGAATGCACGGCGTTTCCGGCCGCGCACGACGAGGCGGCGGTGTCGATGGAGCTGTCGCTGCGCTGGGCGGCACGCTCGAAGGCGGCCCACGCCGGCAATCCGAACCTGCTGTTCGGCATTGTCCAGGGGGGAATGTACGAGGATCTGCGCGATCGTTCGCGCGATGGCCTGCTCGAGATCGGGTTCGATGGCTACGCGATCGGGGGGCTGTCGGTCGGCGAGCCGAAGGACGACATGCTGCGCGTGCTTCGCCATACGGCGCAGCGCCTTCCAGACGACAAGCCACGCTACCTGATGGGCGTCGGCACGCCGGAGGACATCGTTGCCGGCGTGCTCGCCGGCGTGGACATGTTCGACTGCGTGCTGCCCACCCGCAACGCGCGCAACGGCTGGCTTTTCACCCGCCACGGCGACATCCGGATACGCAATGCGCGCCATCGCGACGACACGGCGCCGCTCGACCCCACGTGTGAATGCTATGCGTGCCGCCATTTCTCCCGCGCCTACCTCCACCATCTGCAGCGGATCAACGAGATTCTCGGCGCGCGGCTCGCGACGATCCACAACCTCCACTATTACCTGACGCTGATGGCGGAGCTCCGGGCGGCGATCGAGTCGCGAACGCTCGCCGACTACGCGCTGCGGTTCGAAGCCGAGCGCCGCGGCGACGCGCTACGCTGCTAGAATAGCGGGTTGAACCAGACGGTCACGGGTCAGCGCCCGCCGCGCCGGCGCGCCCATGCAGGACCCTCGCGGGCGCAACGTCGCAACCCGCCACCACAATCGGAGACTCCTTCGTGCTGATTTCCCCCGCTTACGCGCAGGCGGCCGCAGGTGCGGCGCAAGAGAACACGCTTTTGACCTTCCTGCCGATGGTCGCGATCTTCATCGTGTTCTATTTCCTGCTGATCCGCCCGCAGCAGAAGAAGCAGAAGGAAGCGCGCGCGATGCTCGAGTCGCTCGAGAAGGGCAACGAGGTGGTCACCGCCGGCGGCATCCTCGGACGCATCGTCAAGCTCGACGAGCAGTATGCAACGGTCGAGGTCGCGCCCAACGTGCAGATGACGGTCCAGCGCGGCTCGATCTCGCAGCTGCTGCCCAAGGGGACGCTCAAGGGTCTCTAAGGAGACCGTTGCCCCTCATCCCCCGCCGCCGAAATCAATGAACCGCTACCCGCTCTGGAAGTACATCGTCATCGCGATTGCACTCGTGGTCGGCATCGTCTACATGGTGCCGAACTTCTTTCCCGACGTGCCTGCGGTACAGGTCTCCTCGTCGAAGTCGGCCGTGAAGGTCGACACCGCGCTTCTCGGAACGATCGAGGACGCGCTCAAGTCGGCGAGCATTCCGTACCGCGGCGCCGAGCTCGACCCGGTCGGCATCAAGGTCCGCCTTCCCGACCTCGACACGCAGGTGCGCGCGAAGGACGTCATCGCGCAAAAGCTCGGCGACAACTATATCGTCGCGCTCAACCTGCTCTCGTCGTCGCCATCGTGGCTGACGTCGATCGGCGCGCTGCCCATGTATCTCGGCCTCGATCTGCGCGGTGGTGTCTACTTCCTGCTGCAGGTCGACATGAAGGGCGCGCTCGACAAGGCGGCCGACCGCTACACGACCGACATCCGGTCGCTGATGCGCGAGAAAAAGGTGCTCTACTCGGGCGTCGGCCGTGAAGGCAGCAACGTCGTGCTGCGCTTCAAGGATGCCGCCGAGCGCACGCGCGCGCGGATCGAAATCGAGACGGCGTTCGCCGATCTCGACGTGAAGGAACAGGACGCAGGAAGCGGCGAGCTCCGCCTCGTCGCCGGGCTCAAGCCGCAGGCGCAGACGCGCATCAGCGAGGGTGCCGTCCAGCAGAACATCACGATCCTGCGCAACCGCGTCAACGAGCTCGGCGTCGCCGAGCCGATCATCCAGCAGCAGGGATCCGACCGCGTCGTCGTGCAGCTGCCGGGCGTGCAGGATACGGCCCGCGCCAAGGACATCCTCGGCCGCACCGCGACACTCGAGATTCGCATGGTCAACGACGATCCGGGCGCACTCGAGGCCGCGCGCGCGGGCTCGGTGCCGTTCGGCAACGACCTCTACACCGATCGCAACGGCGAGCCCATTCTCGTCAAGCGGCAGGTCGTGCTCACCGGCGATCGCATCAGCGACGCGCAATCGGGCTTCGACCAGCGCACGAACGAGCCGGCCGTCCACGTGAACCTCGACGGCACCGGCGCGCGCATCTTCAAGGAAGTCACGCGCGAGAACGTCGGCAAGCGGATGGCGATCCTGCTCGTCGAGAAGGGCAAGGCCGAGGTGATCACGGCACCGGTGATCCGCGAGGAAATCGGCGGCGGGCGCGTGCAGATCAGCGGCCGCATGAACACGCGCGAGGCGAACGACATCGCGCTTTTGATGCGTGCCGGCGCCCTTGCGGCGCCGATGGAGATCGTCGAGGAACGCACGGTCGGCCCGTCGCTCGGCAAGGAGAACATCGCCAAGGGCTTCGACTCGGTCAAGTACGGCTTCCTCGTCCTCGCCGCGTTCATCTGCGTCTATTACATGCTCATGGGGATCATCTCGACGGCAGCACTCGCGATCAACCTGATGCTGCTCGTCGCCATCCTGTCGCTTCTGCAGGCCACGCTGACGCTGCCCGGCATGGCGGCCATCGCGCTGACGCTCGGCATGGCGATCGATGCCAACGTGCTGATCAACGAGCGCATCCGCGAGGAGCTGCGCTGGGGCGCGACACCGCACGCGGCGATCCAGGCCGGCTACGAGCGCGCGTGGGGCACCATCCTCGACTCGAACGTCACGACGATGATCGCGGGCATCGCGCTCCTCGCCTTCGGGTCGGGGCCGGTGCGCGGCTTCGCCGTCGTCCACGTGCTCGGCATCCTGACGTCGATGTTCTCCGCCGTCTTCGTCTCGCGCGGCATCGTCGCGCTGATCTACGGCAGCCGGCGCAAGCTCGACCACATCTCCGTCGGCCAGGCATGGCACCCGGAGCCCGAAGCGTCGATGGTCAAGTCCTGACGCCGCCAACACCCGTACCCGAAGGCCACCATGGAGTTCTTCCGCATATCGCGCGATATCCCGTTCATGCGGCACGCGCTCGTGTTCAACGTGGTGTCGATCATCACGTTCGTCGCCGCGGTCGTGTTTCTCGCGATCTACGGGCTCAATCTCGGCGTCGACTTCCGCGGCGGCACCGTCATCGAGGTGAACTATGGCCACGCGGTCGATTTCGGGCGCGTGCGCAGCGCCATCGACAAGCTCGGCCTCGGCGAATTCTCGGTGCAAAGCTTCGGCAGCTCTGAAACGGCGCTCATTCGCCTGCCGCTGAAGGCCGGGCTTTCGAGCGCACAGCTGTCCGATCGCGTCATGGGCGCGCTCAAGGCCGACGACCCCACGGCGTCGCAGCGCCGGGTCGAATTCGTCGGGCCGCAGGTCGGCAAGGAGCTCTACGAGAACGGCGCGCTCGCGCTGTTGCTCGTGTCGATCGGCATCGTGATCTACCTCGCGCTGCGCTTCGAGTGGCGCTTCGCCGTCGCGGCGATCATCGCGAACCTGCACGACGTGGTGATCATCCTCGGCTTCTTCGCGCTGTTCCAGTGGGAGTTCTCGCTGCCCGTGCTGGCCGCCGTGCTCGCCGTGCTCGGCTACTCGGTGAACGAATCGGTCGTCATCGCCGACCGGATCCGCGAGAACTTCCGCAAGATGCGCAAGGCGAGCGTCACGCACGTGATCGACAGCGCGATCACGCGCACGCTGTCGCGCACGATCATCACGCACGGGTCGACGCTGCTGATGGTGCTGTCGATCTTCTTCTTCGGCGGCGAGACGCTGCACCACTTCTCGCTCGCCCTCGCGATCGGCATCTGCTTCGGCATCTATTCGTCCGCGCTCGTCATGGCGTCGCTCGTGATGTGGCTCGGCGTGTCGCGCGAGGATCTCGTGAAGTCCGACCGCAAGCGCGCAGTGGCAGGCGAGAAGATCCTCCCCTAGCGCGTGCCTGATTTCCTCCCCGCGTGGCCGCCCGCGGCCAACAGCTTCCTGATCTTCGGGCTGCTGCTGCTCGCGGGCCTTGCCGGCGGGCGGCTTGCCGCGACGACGCGGGTGCTTCCGGCCATCACCGGCTACATCGCCACCGGGTTCCTGCTCGGGCCCGGTGTGCTGGGCTGGCTCTCGGAATCGGCGCTTCGCGACTCGCGCGTGCTCGCCGAGTTCTCGCTCGGGCTGATCGTCTTCGACCTCGGGCGCAGGCTCGATCTTTCGTGGGCGCGTCACGATCGCTGGCTGCTGCCGATGGGTCTCGCCGAGAGCGCGCTGTCGTTTCTCGCGATGTTCGCGCTGCTGCATTTCGCCGGCGGCGTCGGCATGCTGGAGGCCGCGGTCGCGGCAATGGTCGGCACCGCCACGGCGCCGGCGGTCGTGCTGCTCGTCACCAACGAGCTCAAGGCCGAGGGTCCGGTGACTCGCCGCATGCTGTGGCACGTGGCGCTCAACAACATCATCGCGACTATCGGCATCACGCTGCTGCTGCCGTTCGTCGAGGCGCGAATGTCCGGCGCTACGCTGAATCCGCTTGGCCGCGCCCTATGGCTGATCGCAGGGTCGTTCCTGCTCGGCTTGGTCGCCTTCCAGGTGATGCTGCTGTTGGCACGCTGGCTCGGCAAGTCGCCGGTGCCGCAATTCCTGCTCGCGGTCGGGATGATCGTGGCCACCGTCGGCACGGCGCAGCTCGGCCGGCTCTCGGTGCTGCTTGCACTGCTCGTGCTCGGCGCCTGCACGCGCAATCTCGATCGCAAGCACCGGCTGATCGACGTCGAATTCGGCCGCGCCGCCCAGCTCTTCTTCGTCGCGCTGTTCGTGCTGACGGGCGCCACGCTGCGGCCCGACCAGTTCGGCGCCGTCGCGTGGATCGGGCTCGGGTTCGTCGTCGTGCGCCTGCTCGGCAAGGCGGTCGGACTGTACGCGCTCGCCTGGCCGGCACACGTGTCGATGCGCCAGGCAGGCACGCTTGCGCTCGCGCTGACGCCGATGGCCGGGCTCGCCATCGGGATGACGCAGCCGATCTACGACATCGCGCCTGAATTCGGCGCACGACTCGCGGCCATCGTCGTGTCGGGCATTGCGATCCTCCACCTGCTCGGGCCGATCGCGACGCGTTACGCGCTCATCCGCGCCGGCGAAGGCGAGCCCGGCGCGCGTGATTAGCCGATATGGCCGACCTCGCGTTCAAGTCATCCTCCGCATTGACGTTCGGCGTCGAGCTCGAGCTGATGCTCGTCAACACGCGCGACTTCAATCTCGCGCCCGACGCCGACGACCTGCTGCGGCGCATCACCCGCGACGCGCCGCAGGGCGAGCTCAAGCCCGAGCTCACGCAGAGCATGATCGAGATCAACACGTCGGTGCACGAGCGCTATCCGCAACTGCTCGCCGAATTGCGCTCGACGCGCGACGTGCTCGCCGGTCACGCGCGCAAGATGAACGTGGCCCTCGCCGGCGGCGGCACGCACCCGTTCCAGAAGTGGAGCGAACGCAAGATCTACCCGAACGAGCGCTTTCTTTCCGTTTCGGAGAAGTACGGCTTTCTCGCGAAGCAGTTCACCGTGTTCGGCCAGCACGTGCACATCGGCTGCGCAAGCGCCGACGACGCGATCTACCTAACGCACGCACTGATCCGCTACGTTCCCCACTTCATCGCACTCGCCGCCTCGAGCCCGTTCTACCAGGGCGTCGACACCGCGTTCGATTCGTCGCGGCTATCGATCGTCAACGCCTTTCCGCTGTCGGGAACGATGCCGCTCGTCCGCTCGTGGAGCGAGTTCAACCGCTACTACGACAGGATGGTGGCGCTCGGGATCGTCAAGAGCATGAAGGACTTCTACTGGGACATCCGGCCGAAGCCCGAATACGGCACCGTCGAAATCCGCGTGTGCGACACACCGCTCACGGTCGACCGCGCCGCGCAGATCGCGGCATTCGCGCAGGCGCTCGCGCGTTGGCTGTGGGAGGAGCGACCGGTCGACGTCACGCCGGATATCTATCTTCCCCATAGCTACAATCGCTTCCAGGCGTGCCGCCACGGCTTTGCGGGAACGCTCGTCGACGCAACGACCGGGCGCTCGCGCTCGCTCGCCGAGGATTTGTCCGAAACGCTCGCAACACTCGCGCCGCATGCACAGATGCTCGACTCGCAAGCCGCGCTCACGGCGCTCGGCGAGCTGGTCGAGCGCGGCAATCACGCCGCGTGGTTGCGCCGGGCATTCGACGAGACCGCTACGCTGACGGACGTCGTGCGCCGCCAATCCGAGCTCTGGGCCGCTGCGGACTGAAGCGCCGGCGATGCTGACGACTCTTCTGTATTCGTTGCTGGCGCTCGACCAGACCGTGGCGTCGCTTGCGACGCAGTACGGCGCGTGGCTCTACGCGATCCTGTTCGTCGTGATCTTCGCCGAGACGGGGCTCGTCGTGTGCCCGTTCCTGCCGGGCGACTCGATCCTGTTCATCGCGGGCACCGTCGTCGCAGCGGCCGGCCTCGACGTGCACGTCCTCGTCGCCGTGCTGGTCGCGGCGGCGGTGCTCGGCGATTCGGTCAACTACGGCATCGGCCACTACATCGGGCCGAAGGCGTTCCACGAGCGCGACTCGCGCTGGTTCCGCCAGGAATACCTGCGCCGCACGCAATCGTTCTACGAAAAGTACGGGGCCGTGACGATCATCATCGGCCGCTTCGTGCCGATCATCCGCACGTTCGCGCCGTTTCTCGCCGGCGTGGCGGGCATGCAGTACCGGCGCTTCCTGTCGTACAACGTGATCGGCGGCTGCCTCTGGATCGGGCTTCTCGTCTACGCGGGATTCCTGTTCGGCAACATCCCGTGGGTCAAGGACAACCTGTCGCTCATCGTGATCGCGATCGTCGTGGTGTCGCTGATTCCGGCGGTGACGACGTTCGTGAAGGAACGGCGCGCGGCGACGAAACCACCGGCAAGCCCGCCGCGAGTCGAGTGATTGCGGCTAGACGCGCCTCGCCAACTCCTCCGCCAACCCCACGTACGTCGCCGGCGTGAGCGCCCGCAAACGCGCCTTCGCATCGTCGGGCAGCGCGAGCGCGTCGATGAACGCCTGCAGCGATTCGCGCGTCATGCCGCTCTTGCCGCGCGTCAGCGCCTTCAGCTGCTCGTAAGGCTCGGGCAGGCCGTAGCGGCGCATCAGCGTCTGGATCGCCTCGGCCAGCACTTCCCAGTTCGCGTCGAGATCGTTCGCCATCCGCTCGCGGTCGGCATCGAGCTTCGCGAGCCCCTGTCGCAGCGCCACGTAGCCGAGCTGTGCATGGCCGAGCGCAACGCCGACGTTGCGCAGCACCGTTGAATCGGTGAGGTCGCGCTGCCAGCGCGACACCGGCAGCTTCTCGGCAAGGTGACGCAACAGCGCATTGGCGAGGCCGAGGTTGCCTTCCGAATTCTCGAAATCGATCGGATTCACCTTGTGCGGCATCGTCGACGAGCCCACTTCGCCTTCGCGGGTGCGCTGGCGGAAATAGCCCAGCGATACGTAACCCCACACGTCGCGGTCGAGGTCGATCAGGATCGTGTTCGTTCGCGCCAGCGCATCGCAGTATTCGGCAACCCCGTCGTGCGGCTCGATCTGCGTCGTGTACGGGCTGAATTCGAGGCCGAGGCCGGTCACGGTCTTGGCGGCGAGCCGCTCCCAATCGACGTCCGGGTAAGCGAGCGTGTGCGCGTTGTAGTTGCCGACCGCACCATTCATCTTGCCCTTGATCGGGATCCTGGCGAACGTCGCGATCTGGCGCTCGAGACGCGCATAGACGTTCGCGAGCTCCTTGCCGAGCGTCGTCGGCGTGGCGGGCTGACCGTGCGTGCGCGCCAGCATCGGCCAGGCGGCGTACGCAGTCGCCATTTGCCGCAGGTCGCCTGCGATTGCCTCGAGCGTCGGCAACAGCACCGCCCGCCGCGCCTGCGCCAGCGCGATGCCGTACGCGAGGTTGTTGATGTCCTCGGACGTGCAGGCGAAGTGGATGAATTCACCGACGCGCGCGATTTGCGGCTCGCCCGCGACACGCTCCTTCAGCCAGTACTCGACCGCCTTGACGTCGTGGTTGGTCGTGCGTTCGATCGCCTTGACGCGTGCGGCGTCGGCTTCGCGGAACGACGCACCGATGTCGGCAAGAACGGCCTTCGCGGCGGCGGAGAATGGCGGAACTTCGCCGATTGCAGGCTCGTCGGACAGCGCGAGCAGCCATGCGATCTCGACGCGCACGCGGTCGCGGATCAGCGCGAATTCGCTGAAGCAACCGCGCAGCGCGTCGACCTTCTGCGCATAGCGGCCGTCGAGCGGCGACAGCGCAGTCAGGCGAGCGGTATCGGCGGCGTCCATGGCGCGAGGCAAGCGTTCGATCTTAGCACGCGATGCTATAATTTCTGCCCCTTCCGGCAGCGCTCCCCGCCCCATTTCGTGCTGAAACTGATCGCCTCCACGACGAGCCCTTACGCGCGCAAGGTGCGCATCGCGCTCGCCGAAAAGAAGATCGAATACCAGATGGTCGAGTCGTCGGGATGGGCGCCCGGCAATCCGGTGCACGCATGGAATCCGCTCGGCAAGCTGCCGGTGCTGATCCTCGACGACGGCACGCACCTTTACGACTCGCGCGTCATCGTCGAGTACATCGACCTCGTGAGCCCCGTGTCGCGGTTGATTCCCGAGCCCGCGCGCCAGCGCATCGCCGTCAAGAAATGGGAAGCGCTGGCCGACGGCGTGTGCGATGCGAGCTCGGCGATCGTCATCGAGCGACGCCGTCCGGCGAACCTGCAAAGCGACGAATGGATCGCGCGACAGCGCCGCAAGATCGACGAAGGCACCGCCGAGCTCGCACGCGAGCTCGGCGAGCGTGCATGGTGTCACGGTGAAGGCTACTCGCTCGCCGACATCGCCACCGGCGCAGCACTTGGCTACCTCGACCTTCGCTTCGCCGAGCTCGACTGGCGCGATCTGTACCCGAACCTCGCGCGGCTTGCCGACAAGCTCGACAAGCGCCCGTCGTTCGCCGACACGGCACCGCCACACGCATAGAACAAAGAGCCGCTCGCGCCCTCGCCCGCAGGGCGAGGAGCAGCGCGAGGGGCTTCCAACCCCTAACGCGAGGGGCTTCCAACCCTACAACGACTGCTTCAACTGCTCGAGGATCGCCGGATTCTCGAGCGTGGACACGTCCTGGGTGATCTCCTCGCCGCGTGCGAGCGAGCGCAACAGCCGCCGCATGATCTTTCCCGAGCGCGTCTTCGGCAGGTTGTCGCCGAACCGGATGTCCTTCGGCTTGGCGATCGGGCCGATCTCCTTGCCGACCCAGTCGCGCAGCGCTTTCGCGACATCGGCGGCTTCGCCGTCATGCGGCCGGGTGCGCTTCAACACGACGAAAGCGCAGATCGCCTCCCCGGTCAGATCGTCGGGGCGCGCAACGACCGCCGCCTCGGCAACGATCGGATTGGCGACGAGCGCCGATTCGATTTCCATCGTTCCGAGCCGGTGCCCCGAGACGTTGAGCACGTCGTCGATGCGGCCCATGATCGTGAAGTAGCCGGTCTTCGCATTGCGCACCGCACCGTCGCCGGCAAGATAGAGCCTGCCGCCCAACTCGTCGGGGAAGTACGACTTCACGTAGCGCTGGGGATCGCCCCAGATCGTGCGGATCATCCCCGGCCACGGACGCTCGATGACGAGCATCCCGCCCTGCCCGTTCGGAACGGCGTGGGCCGTCTCGTCGACGATCGCCGCCATGATGCCGGGCAGCGGGACCGTGCACGAGCCGGGCACGAGCGGGGTGACCCCGGGCAGCGGCGAAATCATGAGGCCGCCGGTCTCGGTCTGCCACCACGTATCGACCACAGGGCAGCGCTCGCGGCCGACGTTCGTGTAGTACCACATCCACGCCTCGGGATTGATCGGCTCGCCGACCGAGCCCAGCAGGCGCAGCGACGCAAGATCGTAGTTCGACGGGGCGGTGGAAGGATTCACGTTGTTCGCCTTGATGAGCGAGCGGATCGCCGTCGGCGCCGTGTAGAACACGCTCACGCGATGATCGGCGATCAGCTTCCAGAAGCGTCCCGCGTCGGGATACGTGGGAATGCCCTCGAACACGACCTCGGTCGCGCCGCATGCGAGCGGTCCGTACGTGATGTAGCTGTGGCCCGTGACCCAGCCGATGTCGGCCGTGCACCAGAAGACGTCGTCGGGCTTCATGTCGAACACCCATTGCATCGTGAGCGCGCACCACAGCAGGTAGCCGGCGGAGCTGTGCTGCACGCCCTTCGGCTTGCCCGTCGATCCCGACGTATACAGGATGAACAGCGGATGCTCGGCGCCGACCCACGCCGGTTCGCAGGTGTCCGCCTGCTTCGCGGCCAGCTCGTGCATCCACACGTCGCGACCCGCCGCGAACGAAACCTCGGCGCCGGTGCGCCGGTAGACGACCACGTGGCGCACCGCGTCGCAACCGCCCATGCCGAGCGCCTCGTCGACGACACGCTTCAGCGGCAGCGGCTTGCCGCCGCGCATCTGCTCGTCGGCGGTGATCACGGCAACCGCACCCGCATCGACGATGCGCTCGTGCAGCGACTTCGCCGAAAAGCCGCCGAACACGACCGAGTGCGTCGCGCCGATGCGCGCGCAGGCCTGCATCGCGGCGATGCCCTCGACGGACATCGGCATGTAGATGACGACGCGATCGCCCTTCGCGACACCGAGCGAGCGCAGCCCGTTCGCAAGACGGCAGACGCGCGCGTGCAGCTCGCGATACGTGACGCGTGTCACGGCACCGTCGTCCGCCTCGAAGATGATCGCGGTCTTCCCGGCATTGCCGTTCTCGAGGTTGCGATCGAGGCAGTTGTACGAGACGTTGAGCTCGCCGTCGTTGAACCACTGGTAGAACGGCGCCTTGCCCTCGTCGAGCACCTTCGTGAACGGCTTCTTCCACGTAAGCGTGTCGCGCGCGAGTTCGGCCCAGAAGCCTTCGTAGTCGCGGGCGGCCTTCGCGCGCATCGCTTCGGCGCGCGCCTTCGTGACGTTCGCCTGCGCGGCGAACCCGCGCGGCGGCTCGAACACGCGCTCTTCGTTCATCACGGACCGGATGTTGGACATCGCAATTCCTCCAGGGCAGGATGGCTGTTCCGGTTGAAGTCTACCTCCAGCGGGGGACGCGGGGCGAGCGACGAGGTAGACTTTCCCTCATGGCGCAGATCGCGCAGGAAGACCTGATCCAGAGCGTCGCCGACGCGCTGCAGTTCATCTCCTACTACCACCCGGCCGATTACATCGCCGCCCTCGGCGACGCGTACGCGCGCGAGGAATCGGCGGCGGCGAAGGACGCGATCGCGCAGATTCTCACCAACTCGCGCATGTGCGCCGAGGGTCATCGTCCGATCTGCCAGGACACGGGCATCGTCGTCGCGTTCGTGCGCGTCGGCATGGACGCGCGCTTCGCCGGCGCGACGATGAGCGTGGCCGACATGGTCGACGCCGGCGTGCGCCGCGCGTACCTCGATCCCGACAACACGCTGCGCGCGTCGATCGTGCGCGATCCCGCGTCGACGCGCGTCAACACCCGCGACAACACGCCGGCGGTGGTGCACTTCGACATCGTGCCGGGGGACACGGTCGACGTGCGCATCGCCGCGAAGGGCGGCGGCTCGGAGAACAAGGCGAGATTCGCGATGCTCGATCCGTCCGACTCGATCGTCGACTGGGTCGTCGAGTCGGTGCCGGGCATGGGCGCCGGCTGGTGCCCGCCCGGCATGCTGGGCATCGGCATCGGCGGCAGCGCGGAGAAGGCGATGCTGCTCGCGAAGGAAGCGCTGATGGCGCCGATCGACATGCACGCGCTGAAGGCGCGCGGTCCGTCGAACCGGCTCGACGAACTGCGCATCGAGCTCTACGACAAGGTGAACGCGCTCGGGCTGGGCGCGCAGGGTCTCGGCGGCCTGTCGACGGTGCTCGACGTCAAGATCCTCGACTATCCGACGCACGCGGCAAGCCTTCCGGTGGCAATGATCCCCAATTGCGCGGCGACGCGGCACGCGCACTTCACGCTCGACGGCAACGGCATCGCGAAGCTCGACCCACCCGATCTCGCGACGTGGCCCGACGTGCAATGGTCGCCCGCGCCGCAATCGCGGCGGGTGAACGTCGATACGCTCACGCGCGACGACGTCGCGCGCTGGACGCCGGGGGAAAGGCTGCTCCTGTCGGGACGCATCCTCACCGGCCGCGATGCCGCGCACAAGCGCATTGCCGACATGCTTGCGCGTGGCCATGCGCTGCCGGTCGATTTCACCGGTCGTGTCATCTACTACGTCGGGCCGGTCGACGCGGTGCGGGGTGAAGCCGTGGGGCCCGCCGGTCCGACGACGTCGACGCGCATGGACAAGTTCACCGAGACGATGCTCGCGAAGACCGGGCTCATCGCAATGATCGGCAAGGCGGAGCGCGGACCCGTCGCCATCGACGCGATTCGCCGGCACCGCGCCGCGTACCTGATTGCCGTCGGCGGCGCCGCCTACCTCGTGTCGAAGGCAATCCGCCGCTCGCGCGTGGTCGCCTTCGCCGATCTCGGCATGGAGGCCATCCACGAGTTCGACGTCGTCGACATGCCGGTGACCGTCGCGGTCGATTCGACCGGCACCTCGGTGCACGAGACCGGGCCGCGCGAGTGGAAGCAGCGCATCGCGACGCTGCATCCGCTCGCAACGTGAAGGCGGGTCATCGGTCGCGCGCTGCGAGCGCTTGGCGTGTATCGACGTCGCGCACGACACCGTCATCGTCGACACCGAGCAATGTCACGGCACCCGCATGCGCGGCGAGCAGCGATCGCGCACCGGCGTCGCCTCTCAAGGCGGCAAGGGCGCCGCCGTGACGCGCTGCGAAGGCGACGGGATGGCCGCGTTCGCCGCGATGGACGGGTGCGACGATGTCTGCGCCGTCACGAAGCGCGTTCGCGACTGCACGGATCGTCGCCGGCGCAATCCATGGCATGTCGGCGAGCGCGATGATCCAGCCCAAGGCGTCGGGCGTCGCCGCCACACCGCAGGCGAGGCTCGCTCCCATGCCGTCGTCGGCATTCCTGCATTCGACGATGCGCGGGCCGGCGCGGCGCAGCGCCTCGGTGAGCCGATCGCCGGGACGCACGACCGCCACCGAATCGGGCAACGCATCGACGAGATGCATCGCCGCCGCCACGCCGAGCGGCGTCCCCGCCGGCACGCCGTGCGACACCCGCGGCAGCGGCGCTGCGAGCTTGTCGCCGCCGAAGCGCGTGCCGCGGCCGGCCGCGAGCAGGATGCCGACGACGCGCATTCAATCGACCGATGGCGAAAAGGGTGGGGCTTGCGAGCGCAACATGGCCGCCGTACAGTGTGTCGGTACGTCCTGGCAGGAGGATATGAAATGCGTCGCAGACTCTATTTCATCATGCCGGACCTCGCGAGCGCGCGAAAGACCATGGACGATCTTCTGCTCGCGCGGATCGAGGCGCGTCACATCCACTTCCTGGCCAGGCGCGGCACGCCGATGGACGGGCTGAACGAGGCGAACCATCTGCAGAAATCCGACCTGGTGCACGGCGCGCAGGTGGGCCTCGCACTCGGCGCGCTGCTCGGATTCATCCTGGGCGGCGTGCTCGTCATGACGCTCGTCACCGAGGATCGCTGGCAGATCGTCACGGTGCTCGGCGCAGGCATCATCGGCGCGCTGTTCGGCGCGTGGGTCGCGAGCATGGTGGGCGTCGCGGTGCCCAATTCGCGCCTGCGCCAGTTCTCGCAGGCGATCGACGAAGGCAGGCTGCTGTTGATGGCCGACGTGCCCGAGCATCGCGTCGACGAGATACGCAAGCTGCTGAACGCGCAGCATCCGGAAGCCGAGGATCGCGGCATCGATCCGCACATTCCCGCGTTCCCGTAAGGCTGCCCGGCGTGCGGCGTGAGGCCCGAACGACAGCATGAGCTGGTTCTACGGCCTGCACGTCGTGTGGATGTTCGTCGTCGTGCTGGCCGCAGTCGCCGCCGCGAACGGCATCATCTACTA
>DASSVX010000327.1:0-12639 GCA_035705655.1 Casimicrobiaceae bacterium | reverse complement strand
CGCTCCGCCGTGCATCGTGGAACAGCGAACGCGCAGCGCGGCGCGAGCAGGCAACCGGCCGGCCGATGCGCGGCGCCGGGCACGACGCCGGGAATCGTGCGCAGCCGCGCGCCGGCCGCGCCGTGTTCGGGCAATGCGTCGAGCAATGCGCGCGTGTACGGATGGCGCGGCGCGTCGAACAGCGCCGGCACCGTTCCCGTTTCCATTACCTGTCCGGCATACATCACGACGATGCGATCCGCGGTTTCGGCAACGACGGCGAGGTCGTGCGTGATGAGCAGGATCGCCATCGCGCGCTCGTCGCGCAGGCGCAGAAGCAGCGCGAGCACTTGCGCCTGCACCGTGACATCGAGTGCGGTCGTCGGCTCGTCGGCGATCAGCAGCCGCGGCCGTCCGGCGAGCGCAATGGCGATCATCACGCGCTGCGCCATGCCGCCCGACAATTGATGCGGATAGGAACGCAGCCGCGCGGCTGCGTCGACGATTTCGACCTCGGCAAGCAGCGCGAGCGCACGTTCGCGCCGTACCGGCGCGCTCGCCCGTTCCTGCGCGTCGCCGTGGAAGCGCAGCGCTTCGTCGAGCTGGTCGCCGACGGTGTAACACGGGTCGAGGCTCGCGTGCGGGTCCTGGAAGATCATCGCAACGTCGCGGCCGGCCAGCGCGCGACGCTCCGAGGCGCGCATCCGCTGCAGGTCGCGTCCCGCGAAGGCGATGCGCCGTGCGGCGACATGCGCCGGCGCATCGACGAGTCCCATCAACGCGAGTGCTGCGACGCTCTTGCCGGATCCCGATTCGCCGACGAGCGCAACGATCTCGCCGGGGCCGATCGACAGGTCGACACCGTCGACGGCAACCAGCGGGCGTGCCGGCGTGCCGAAATCGACGCGCAGATCGCGGATCTCGACGAGTGGCTCGACCGGTCCGCTCATTGGACTACCTCCGCGCTTCGCGCTGCGGGGCTGATTCGCGCTCGGGGCGGCCCTTCGCGCTCATGCGGCCGACCGGCGCAACCTGGGATCCAGCGCGTCACGCAGACCGTCGCCGGTCAGGTTGAAGGCGAGCACGGTGACGAGGATCGCAAGACCCGGCGAGGTCACGACCCATGGCGCGCGCTGGATGAACTCGAGCGCCGAGGCGAGCATCGCGCCCCATTCGGGCGTTGGCGGCTGCGCGCCGAGGCCGAGGAAGCCCAGCGCCGCGGCGTCGAGGATCGCGTTGGAAAAGCCGAGCGTGGCCTGCACGATCAGCGGCGCCACGCAGTTCGGCAGGATCGTGCTGAACATGAGACGCAGCGCGCCGGCACCTGCGATGCGCGACGACGTCACGTACTCGCGGCCCGCCTCGGCGATCACCGCTGCGCGCATCAGGCGCACGTAATGCGGCAAAAGCACGATCGCGATCGCATACATCGCGTTGATGAGGCCGGGTCCGAGGATGGCCACGACAGCGATCGCGAGCAGCAGGCTCGGCAACGCCAGCATGACGTCCATGAGGCGCATGATTGCTGTGTCGACGAGCCCGCGAAAATACCCGGCGAGAAGACCGAGGACGCAGCCGAGCGTCAGCGAGATCGAGACCGAGATCGTGCCGATCAAAAGCGACAGCCGCGTGCCGTGGATCAGGCGCGACAGGATGTCGCGTCCGACCGCATCGGTCCCGAGCGCAAAGCGCAGGCTGCCGCCTTCGTCCCAGAACGGCGGTGCGAGCGTGAAATCGCGGAATTGCTCGATTGGCGAATGCGGCGCGACGAGATCGGCACCGAGTGCCAGCGCGACGAGCGCAACCACGAGCGCGAGTCCGGTGAGCGCGCCGCGATTCTGCGCAAACGCGCGCCAGAAGTCGGCGCCCCGCGATGGCGGCGCGGCCGTGCCCTCGCGCGAGCCGGCCGAAAGCGCACCGGAGCGTGGCGCGCTAGCCATGCCGGATGCGCGGGTCGATCACGCCGTACAGCATGTCGACGACGAGATTCACGGCGATGACGATCGCCGCGATCAGCAGGATGCCGCCCTGCACCACCGGGTAATCGCGCGACTGCACGCCGTGGATCAGCCAGTTGCCCACGCCCGGCCACGAGAAGATCGTTTCGGTGAGGATGGCGCCGGACAGCAGCAGGCCGACCTGCAGGCCGACGACGGTCACGACCGGAATCAGCGCGTTGCGCAGCGCATGCACGACGATCACGCGCCAGCGCGGCAGCCCCTTGGCGCGCGCGGCCCGCACGAAATCCTCGCGCAGCACCTCGAGCATCGCCGAGCGCGTCATCCGTGCGATGACCGCGAGTGGAATCGTGCCGAGCGCGATCGTCGGCAGCACGAGGTGCGACAGCGCCGAACGGAATGCATCGACGTCGCCGGCGAGCAGCGTGTCGATCAGCATGAAGCCGGTGACCGCAGGGATGTCGTACTGAACGGCAATCCTTCCGGAGACCGGTGTCCAGCCGAGTTGCACCGAGAAGAACAGGATCAGCAGCAGCGCCCACCAGAAAATCGGCATCGAATAGCCGGTGAGCGACACGCCCATCACCGCGTAATCGGCTGCCGTGTTGCGCTTCACGGCAGCGACGACGCCCGCCGGCAATCCGACGACGAGCGCGAACAGCAGCGCAAACGATGCGAGCTCGACCGTGGCGGGAAAAAGCGTCGCGAATTCGTGCGCGACGCCCTCGTGCGTGGTGAGCGAGCTGCCGAGATCGCCGCGCAGCACCTGACCGACGTAGCTTGCGTACTGCGCGATCAGCGGGCGGTCGAGGCCGAATTCGTGCAACAGGCGTGCACGCCGCGCCGGATCCATCCCGCGCTCGCCGGAGACGTTCTCGACCGGGTCGCCGGGAATCAGGTGGATCAGCGCGAACGCCAGCAGCGTGACGCCGAGAAACGTCGGGACGATCAGCGCCAGGCGGCGCAGCACGAAGCGCGACATTGGGCCCCCACGCTCGCGGCTCTCGCCGCTTCGCTGCCCCCCGAGGGGGCGCGATTCGCGCCTTGGGACGGCCCGGCGGCGCGAAGGGTGCGGCGGCACGGGACTGCCGTCATCACGGCGCGAGCTCGACCTTGTCGAAATAGTGATGCGCCGTGGCGTCCATCCTGTAGCCGCGCACGTCCTTGCGCAATGCATCGAAGCGCACCGAGTGCGCGATCGGGATCCACGGCGCTTCGTCGTGGACGATGACCTGCGCCTGCTCGTAGAGTTTCGCGCGGTCGGCCTGCCGCGGCGTTTGCGCCGCCTTGATGACCAGGTCCTCGAACGGCTTGTTGCACCAGCGCGAGACGTTGCCGCCGCCCTTGACCGCCTCGCAGCCCAGCAGCGGGACGAAGAAATTGTCGGGATCGCCGTTGTCGCCCGACCAGCCGAACATCATGACGGCCTGCTCGCCGGTCTTGCTGCGCTTGCGGTATTCCGCCCACTCGTACGTGACGAGATTCGCCTTGACGCAGACTTTCGCCCAGTCGGCCTGGATCAGTTCGGCCATCCGCTTCCCATCCGGGTTGTACGGGCGCGTGACCGGCAGATACCAGAGGTCGATCGCGAAGCCGTTGGCGTACCCGGCCTCTGCAAGCAGCGCCTTCGCCTTGGCGGGGTCATACGGGTAATCCTGCACCGCGTCGTTGTAGCTCCACAGGATCGGTGGAATCGGATTCTTCGCCACCTGGCCGTTGCCCTCGTAGACGGCCTTGAGGATCGCATCCTTGTTCGTCGCGTAGTTCAGCGCCTGGCGCACGAGCTTGCTGTCGAACGGCTTTTTCTCGACGTTGAACGCGATGTAGCCGACGTTGAGACCTTCCTTGTGCTGGATGACCAGTTGCGGGTCGTTGCGCATCGCGTCGAGATCGGCCGGTTTCGGAAACGCCATCACCTGGCACTCGCCCGTCTTGAGCTTCGCGTAACGGGCGGTGGCATCGCGCGTGATCGAATAGATCAGGTTGTCGATCTTCGGCCGGCCGTTCCAGTAGCGATCGAACGCCCTGTAGCGGATCGTCGCGTCCTTCTGATAGCTCACGAACTCGAACGGGCCGGTGCCGATCGGATAGACGTCGGCGGCGTTCGGCGTTCCCTTCCTCATCATCGCGTCGAAGTATTCCTTCGACAGGATCGACGCGAAATCCATCGCCATGTCGGCAAGAAACGGCGCCTCGGGACGCTTCAGCACGAAGCGCACCGTGTAATCGTCGAGCTTCTCGACTCTGTCGACGACGTTCTTCATGCCCATGTCGTCGAAATACGCGAACGTCTGCCCGGCGGTGAATTTGTGGAACGGATGGTTGTCGTCGGCCATCCGGTACCAGGAGAACAGCACGTCGTCCGCGTTGAAGTCGCGCGTCGGCTTGAAGTTCGCATTCGCGTGGAACGCCACGCCCTTGCGCAGCTTGAACGTGTACGCCTTGCCGTCCGGCGCGACGGTCCACGATTCGGCGAGCGCCGGCACGATGTTCGTCGTGCCGATCTCGAATTGGACGAGCCGGTTGAACATCGGCACCGACACCGCATCGAACGTCGTCCCGGTGCTGAAGAACTGCGGCTGGAAACCCTCGGGGCTGCCTTCCGAGCAATAGACCAGCGTTCCCTTCGCAGCGGCTCCCACCGATGCGCACAGCGAGAATGCAAGCGCAACCGTGACGAAGACGCCGCGGGGAGGCACGTTTTCGAAACGCATCATGATGACCTCGATCGCGCGGCTCGCGCGGAATAGAGACAAATGCCGGCGGTGACCGACACGTTGAGGCTTTCGACGGCGCCTTGCATCGGAATGCCGATCAGCCGGTCGCAGGTTTCGCGCGTCAGCCGGCGCAGCCCCTCGCCCTCGGCGCCGATTATCCACGCGATCGCGCCGGTGACATCGGC
The DNA here is from genome assembly GCA_035705655.1 of Casimicrobiaceae bacterium. Lineage (GTDB taxonomy): Bacteria > Pseudomonadota > Gammaproteobacteria > Burkholderiales > Casimicrobiaceae > VBCG01. The sequence continues at coordinate 7,800 of DASSVX010000327.1, read as the reverse complement.
GCCATAGAGGCTTTCGCCGCTTTCGTCGGCGCCGAGCAGCCAGACGTCGCGCGCCTTCAACTCGCGCATCGTACGCGCGAGGTTCGTCACGGGAATCAGTGGAACCGTCTCGGCCGCACCGCTTGCCGCCTTCGCAACCGTCGCATTGAGGCCGGCCGCGCGGTCCTTCGGCACGATGACGGCCTGCGCGCCGAAGGCGTCGGCGCAGCGCAGGCATGCGCCGAGGTTGTGCGGATCGGTCACGCCGTCGAGCACGAGCAGCAGCGGGGGTTCCGTCAAATCCGCCAGCACGTCGTCGAGCGTGACGTGCGGGCGCTGCGCGTCGACGATCGCGACCACGCCCTGGTGCGTCTCACGACCCGCGAGCGCCGCAAGGCGGGCGGCGTCCACCGTGTGGATCGCCACGTTCGCCGCTCGCGCACGCGCAGCGAGATCGCGTATGCGCATATCGTGACGTGCCGCGTCGACGTAAACCGCCTCCACCGACTGCGCGTGCTGGCGCAAGCGCGCGGTGACGGCGTGGAAGCCGAACAGCGGTCGTGTGGCGGACACGGCGTGAGGGCGCTTCGCGTCGGTGGAAACGGTGGGACGGGCGTGGATTCTACCGCCCGGGGGCGTTACGCCGGGTTGTGACAGAATCGCCGGCGCCCTGCCCCCACGCCGCGAATCTTCCCCGCCCACGACGCCAACATTCCCGACCGCATGACCGACGATATTCGCCAGTTCCTCGAAACGATGCTGCTCGCGCTTGCGACGCTGCTGCCCATCGTCAATCCGCTTGGCGCGGCGCCGGTCTATCTCGCCAAGACGATCGATCTCGCCGCGAACGAGCACGCCGATCTCGCGCGACGCGTTGCGATCAACTGCTTTCTCGTGCTGGTCGCATCGCTTTTGATCGGCGCCTACGTGCTCGACTTCTTCGGCCTGTCGGTGCCGATCGTCCAGGTCGCGGGCGGGCTCCTCGTCTGCTCGCTCGCGTGGTCGCTGCTGCACCAGCCCGACGAGCCGCTCGAATGGGTGCACGATGCCGCGAACACGATCCGCCGCCCCGATCTGCGCACCCGCGCGTTCTACCCGCTGACGATGCCGCTGATCGTCGGTCCCGGATCGATTTCGGTCGCCATCACGCTCGGCGCGAACCAGTCGCACGGCTTCCGGCCGTTGATCGTCGATTCGCTCGCGCATGCGACGGGCGCGCTGCTCGTCGCCGTCGCGATCTTCGTCACGCTGCGCTACGCCGAGCCGATCCTGCGCCGCTTCGGCGCAACGGGAACGGCGGTGCTGCTGCGCATGTCGGCATTCATCCTGCTCTGCATCGGCGTGCAGATCATCTGGAACGGCGGGTCGACCCTGGTGCGTGCCCTTCCCCCGGCGTGAATTTGCCGTTGCGAGCGAGATCGGCATGCCAGGCGTCGGCGAAACGCTCTTCGGGCTCGGGGCGTGCGAAGAGATAGCCTTGAGCGATCGGACAACCGTGCACGCGCAGCCATTGCGCCTGCTCCTCGGTTTCGACCCCCTCGGCGATGACCGTGAGCTCGAGGGCGCTGGCGAGCGACAGGATCGCACTCGAGATGCTGGCGTTGCCGGCACTCGCCGGCAGCCCCGCGACGAACGCGCGGTCGATCTTCACGGCATCGAGCGGCATGGCGCTCAGGTAACGCAATGACGAATAGCCGGTGCCGAAATCGTCGAGGGCGATCGTGACGCCGAGCTCGCGCAGCCGCGCAAGCACGCTGACCGACGCCTCCAGGTCGTCCACCGCGACCGACTCGGTGATCTCGAACTCGAGGCGGGCCTCGGGACCGCCTTTCTTCAGCACGTCGGCAACGACATCGACGAAGCCGGCGCGCAGCAACTGCACCGCCGAGACGTTGACGGCGACGCGCGGGCTGGCGCCGCTGCGCCTGCGCCAGCGCGCCTGCGCGCGGAGCGCTTCCTCCATCACCCAGCGTCCCACGCGGTCGATGAGCCTCGATGCCTCGAGCACGCCGATGAATCGTTGCGGCCCGATGATCCCCTCGTCGGGGTCTGCGATGCGCAGGAGCGCCTCGACGCCGCAGATGCGGCCGCTGGCGAGATCGACCTTCGCCTGGTAGTACAGCACGAAGCGGTCGTGCGACAGCGCCGTCGAGATCGCATGCTCGATGTCGACACGCTCGGCGGCCGCAGCCTTGAGTTGCGGCGAGCAGAAGGCGACGCGCGTGCGTGTCATCCGTGCGTCCTCGAGCGCGCTTTCTGCACCTTGGAACAAGGCATCCGCATCCATGCCGTCGGACGGGTAGACGGCAACGCCGGCACGCATCGTCACGTGAATTTCACGATCGTGCACGACGTGGCGAATGTCCAGCAGCCCGGGTCCGGCACCAAAGAGCATTCCGGGCAGCGCCGCGGCGTCGACGAGGTCATTGACGACGAGTGCGAAGTGGTCACCGGCAAGGCGTGCGACCCGCGCCTCGTCCCCGGCAATCGCACGCAGCCGGTTTGCGAGCAGCCGCAACAATTCGTCGCCGGCCTGTTGCCCGCCGAGCATGTTGACGTCCCGCATGCGCTCGACGGAAAGGAGCACCAGCGCAAGGCGGCTTCCGCTGCGCGCGGCAGCGCTCACGAACTCGCGCAAGCGGCTCTGCAGCAGGGCGCGATTCGGCAGGCCCGTCAACGGGTCGTACAGCGCAAGATAGTCGGCTTCGGTCTGCTTCGAGAGGAGCTGGAGCGCGAGCGACAGGTTTCCGGCGACCTCGCGCAGCAGTTGCGCGACGGCCGGCTCGAAAAAGGCCGGCTGCCACGAGAAAAGCTGGATCTCGCCAACGGTGCGGCCGTCGATCGCGAGCGGAAACGCGGCCACGGCCCGGATGCCGAGCGCAATCAGCTCGCGTCGATCGGGCACGTCGCTGTCGGCGAGGTCGTTCCAGATGCGCCGTGCGCCGGCGAGCTGGACCGCGAGTGCACTTCCCGCACTCTGCCGCACGCTCTGGGCGAACGCGTTCTGCGGATCGTGTGCGTGCGCCGTCACGCCGGCGCGCACCGAAAAATGCACCGGGCTGCTGTCGACGTCGAAGATCGTTGCGGTGGCTCCGGCGATGTCGGTGATGCGCGCCGCGAGCCGGACCACTTCCTGGAGCAGCTCGCGATCGCGCCGGATGCGAACGATCGCCGCGTTCGTATCGGCGAGCCACGCATGAATGGCAGCAAGGCGCGCGAGATGCTTCCGGTCGCGGACCGCGCCCGTGATGTCGCGAACGATGCCGTCGAAGCGTGCGTCCTCACCCTCGCGCACGAGGCGGCCGCGGTGGTTCACCCAGGCAAGGGTGGCGTCGGCGCGCACGATCCGGTATTCGACGTCGAACGGCTCCCCGTTGCGCATTTGCTGCCACGCTTCGGCAACGCGTGCACGGTCTTCGGGGTGGATCATTTCCTTCCACAGATTCGGGTTGGCCCGAAAATCGTCCGCCGGCCGGCCATAGACGGTCTCGCATGCCCGGCTGATGAATTCGACCCGCTCGCCAGGCAAGGTCGCCGACCACAGCACGTCGGGAAGCGACGTCGACACATCGTGCAGCCGCTGCTGGAGCGTCGCGAGTGCCGCCTCCGTCCGCCGCCTTTCCGCGTGCAGCCGCGCTTCCTTCACGCAACGTTCGATGGTCGACGGGAGGCGGCGCAGATTCGCCTTAAGGACGTAATCGCTGGCACCCGCGTGCAGCGCGCGAATCGCCGCCTCTTCGCCGACGGTGCCCGACACGAAAACGAAGGGGACGTCGGGCACGATGCGGCGGGCAAGCGCCAGTGCCGCGAGCCCGTCGAAATGCGGCATGGAGAAATCGGAAATGATCACGTCCGGCCGAAACTCGGGGATAGCGGCGCGCATCCCCTGCTCGGTATCGACGACCCGGCAGGTGGCGGCCACGCCCGCACGACGCAGCTCGTACATCTCGAGCTCGACGTCGGCGGTGACGTCCTCGACGATCAGAAGCCGCAGCGGCGCGTCGGGTGCCGCCTCGTCGCCTGCGTGCGGAGAGCTACCCGGGGACACGGTTGGTGACGATCCAGTAAAGGCCGATCTCGACGACCGTGCTCGCGAACTGCGTGAAATCGATCGGCTTCACGACGTAGCTGTTGGCGCCGAGAAGATAGCTCTGCGAAATGTCGCGCTCCTCGTTCGACGACGTCATCACGACCACGGGCAACGTCCGAAACGTCTCGTCGGCGCGGAGCCGGCGCAGGACCTCGGCGCCGTCGACCTTCGGCATCTTGAGGTCGAGCAGCACGAGCTTGAGGTGCCGCGACGGCGAAGCGCCTGCGTATGCGCCGGTGCGCGCCAGGAAATCGAGCGCTTCCTGCCCGTCGCGCACCCGGTGCACCCTGTTTCCGATGTTGCTCTTGCGCAGTGCCCGCAACGTCATCTCGGCATCGGCGTCGCTGTCCTCGGCGAGCAGGATATCGACCATTTCGAAGTTGTCATTCATGCGCAGCTTCTCCCGGGAGCCTGAAGTGAAACGTTGCGCCCGCGCCCGGACGGCCCTCGCCCCAGACGCGCCCGCCGTGGCGCGTGACGATGCGCTGCACGATGGCAAGACCGACGCCGGTGCCGGAGAACTCGCTCGCCGAATGCAGCCGCTGGAACACGCCGAACAACTTGTCGCAGTAGCGCATGTCGAAGCCCGCGCCGTTGTCGTCGATCCGGTATTCTGAATCGCCGCGCTCGTGGACGAAGCCCGACAGGCGAATGACCGGCGTGACGACGTTCGCGCTGTATTTCACCGCGTTGTCGATCAGGTTGGCCCACACCTGCTTCAAGAGCGCTCGATCGCCGTGCGCAACGGGCAGCGTGCCGATCTCGATGGCCGCCTCGCCACCGCGCTCGGTCAGCACCTCGCGCACGAGTGCCTCCATGTCCACGGGACCGCGGACGAACGACACCTTGCCGAGCCGCGAAAACGCGAGCAGGTCGTCGATGAGGCATGCCATTGCATCCGCGTTCGACCGGACGACGCCGAGAAGACGTCGGCCTTCGGCGTCCAGACGCGCCCCATGGTCCTCCTCGAGCATCGAGGCGAAACCGTTGATGGCGCGCAGCGGTGCGCGCAGATCGTGCGACACGGAGTAGGAGAAACCTTCCAGCTCGCGGTTGGTCGCCTCGAGTTGCAGCGAGTACGACTTCAACTGCCCGTTCAGCGTGCGCACCTGTTTTTCCGTGGCGCGCAGCGCCAGGAAGGCGAGCGCGAGCATCACGAGGCTCGTCACGCTTCCGGCGATGATCCATGCCTTGGCTCGCGTGCCCTGGTCGGATGTCGCCTGCTCCCGCTCGGCGAGGAGCGTTCGCTCGGCGCTTTCCGCGGCGTCGGCCAGCGTGCCGATGCGCTCCCCGTTGTCGCGTAACGCCCCGATCGCCTGCAGGATGGCGGACGAAGCGTCGAGCGAGCCCGCGACCTTCTGCCCGATGGCGGCACCCGTCGAGTCGATATCCTGCCGTATCACGTCACCCAGCGCGACGATCCGCTCGTGTTGCGCGGCGTTGTCCTGAGTAAGCGCGGCGAGGTGCGCACGGCCGTTTTCGAGCGCCTGACGGCTGGTTCGATAATCGTCGAGCACGTCGAGGGCCGGGCGCGTCAAGTAGTTGCGCCAGGCGAGACGCATCCGGCTGTGCCCGCTTTCGAGCTGTCCGAGCTCCGCGATGACCGTGTAGCTGTGCGCGACCCAGCGCGAGCTTTCCTCGAACGCGGCAATGGCGCGCCATGCGATGACGGCGATGATCGACAGCAGCGCGAGTGCTACGACGACCGCCGCCGAAACCGCAGTCGGGGGCGCCCTCAGGTACCGAGGCAACCTTCGCGGAAGCCTCGCAACGTTTTCCATGGCGAGCTGATTCATTGCCTCGGCGATCGACAGCACGTTCTGTGCCGAAGGCTTCGGCCGAGGCCGGAGAAGCGAACACTTCGGCTATAATTTCGCTGCTTGCCGGTGTAGCTCAGTTGGTAGAGCAGCGCATTCGTAATGCGAAGGTCGAGGGTTCGACTCCTTCCACCGGCACTCTTCCGATACCGCGACGCATGCTTCGCAAACCCCTCCTCGCCTTTGCGCTCGCCCAGGCTGTACTCGCGTTCGCATCGGCGGCCGTTGCACAGAACGATCCGGCGGCGCCAGTCTACCGCTGCAAGGCACCGGGCGGCGCGGTGACGTATCAGGACTACGCATGCAAGGGCGGCATTGCGGTCGACATCAAGCCCGACGCGGCCGATCCCGCCGCGATCCAGCGGCTACGCCAGGCGCAGGCTCGATTCGACCGTTCGCTGGCGCAGCGCAGAGCCGCGGAAATGGCAACGCGTCGCGAGCCGCCCGAGCGCCGCCGCGCGACCGCACGGGCACCCGGCTACGACGGCGATGTTCAAGTGCCCGACGCGAGCGACGTTCCCGGATATCTGTTGTACGGGCCCGTTCCGCCGGCGAAGCTCGAGCGACGCAACCGGCGCATCGAGCACCGGGTGGTTGCGCCCGGACGCCGGGCCGTCCCCGGCGTCATTCGCCGGTTGCGCCCGGCCTGACTGCGCCCGCGCAGCGCGCCGGCGGTCAGCGCACGTGCAGCCCGCCGATGCCGAAGAGCCCGATCAGTCCGATCAGAATCAGGTAGATCGCGACGATGTAGTTGAGAAGCCGCGGAATGATCAGGATCAGGATGCCGGCAATCAGCGAAATCAGCGGCCCAGCACTCAGGGTGATGTTCATGGCTTGTTCGGGTCCGAAGCGCGCGGGAAGGCGCGCTCCCATGTTACTGCACGCGCCGGGCGCGAAGCGTGAAGCGGACTGCGAGCGCGGCGGCCGCCAGCAGCCGTCGGTACATGTCAATCCGGAACGCGGGCGGGGGCCGCGTGGGGCGGCCTCGTGCTGCGCGTTGCCGCCCTGCGCTCGATCTCGTCCACGAGCGCCTCGAAATCGCGAATGGCGGCGCGCTGCAGCGCCGGCTGCTCGAGACGTCCGAGGAGCGGCAACCCGGGACCGATGTAACCGGCATACTCGAGCGTCACGCCCGCCTCGGTGCGCTCGAGCACGAACGTGCTGGATAGCGGCGGCAACCCGGACGCGCGTGCTCGCGACTGCAATCGTGCGCGGGGAAACTCGTCGATCTCGTACATGACGCGAACCGGCATGCGCAGGAACGAGAGTGCGAACTCGTCGGATTGCTCGACGACGACGGCGCTTCCGCGACGCTCGACGACGCGGCTCGCGCGGACGCCCGGGATGAAGTCGCGATAGCGGGCGTAATCGGTCAGCACCGCCCACGCCGTGACAGGATCGGCGACGAGGCGCGCATGCGCGGTGATGACCATCGTATCGCCTTGGCGCTCGATGCGCACGTCGGCAGCCCGATCGCTCGCGCGCGATGCAATCGGGTGCATCGATGCAAGGACGCACGCAATGCAAAGCAGCGGTATGGGTATGCGACGCATGGCAACCAGGAGCAAACAGCCGCGGCCGCGCAACATTCCGCGCGCTCGCTCGCGTTTGCCTGCACGCGGAACGCGACGTCGCGCGCCGTTCAGGCGCAAGGGAATGCGCAAACGTCTCGCCTGTTTGCGGTAACTGCCGCACCGCGCATCAAGCCGCGAATGGCCGGCACGGCAAGGCCCGCGCAGCTCGTGCATCGTGCTGCACCTTCCCAATTGCAACGAGGAGTCTCCATGCGCAACTCCGCATCCATCGCGCGCTCGATCCTGCGCGCGGCTCACCGGGCGCTGCCACTCGCCGCGGGCGCTTGCATCGTGTTCGCCGCCAACGATGCGCCTGCGCAACTCGCCCCCAATCAGACGC
>DASSVX010000326.1:0-3775 GCA_035705655.1 Casimicrobiaceae bacterium | reverse complement strand
GGGCGCACCGGCGCCGTCACGCCGATCGCCCGGCTGGAGCCGGTCTTCGTCGGCGGCGTCACGGTGACGAACGCGACACTGCACAACGAGGACGAGGTCCGGCGCAAGGACGTGCGCATCGGCGACACCGTCGTCGTGCGCCGTGCGGGCGATGTCATTCCGGAGATCGTTCGCGTGGTGATCGAGGCGCGGCCGGCCGATGCGCGCGAATTCGTGATGCCGGTGACGTGTCCCGAATGCGGTTCCGCGGTGGAGCGGCTGCCCGGCGAGGCCATTGCGCGCTGCACCGGCGGGCTCGTCTGCCCGGCGCAGCGCAAGCAGGCGCTGCGCCATTTCGCGAGCCGCCATGCAATGGACATCGAAGGGCTCGGCGAGAAGCTGATCGACCAGCTCGTCGAGACGGGCCGCGTGCGGACGCCGGCGGACCTTTATGCGTTGAGGGCGGAAGAGCTCGCTACGCTCGAGCGGATGGCGGACAAGAGCGCGCAGAACGTGATCGCCGCGATCGACAAAAGCCGCGCGACCACGCTCGCGCGCTTCATTTACGCGCTCGGCATCCGGCATGTCGGCGAAGCAACCGCGCGCGACCTCGCCGCGCATTTCGGCGCGCTCGATCCGATCCTTGCGGCAAGCGAGGACGCGCTTCTCGACGTGCGCGATATCGGACAGATCCTGGCGGAATCGATTCGCGATTTCCTCGCCGAGCCGCACAATCGCACGGTAATCGACGCGCTGCGCAAGGCGGGCGTGCGTTTTCCCGAGGGTGCGCCGCAACGCGCGGCGGCGGGCCCGCTCGCCGGAAAGAGCTTCGTGCTGACCGGCACGTTGCCGACGCTTGCGCGCGACGAGGCGAAGTCGATGCTCGAAGCGGCGGGCGCGAGCGTCATCGGCAGCGTGTCGAAGAAAACCGATTACGTCGTCGCCGGCGCCGACGCCGGCGGCAAGCTCGTCAAGGCGCAAGCGCTCGGCGTCGCGATCATCGACGAGGCGAAGATGCGCGAAATGATTTCGAACGAACGGGGTGTCGCGAGATGAAGAAGATCACGAAGGCCGTTTTTCCGGTGGCCGGGCTCGGCACCCGGTTTCTCCCGGTGACGAAGGCGAGCCCGAAGGAGATGCTGCCGGTCGTCGACAAGCCGCTCATTCAATATGCGGTGGAGGAGGCGGCGGCGGCCGGCATCACCGACATGATCTTCATCACCGGGCGCAACAAGCGGGCGATCGAGGATCATTTCGACAAGGCCTACGAGCTCGAAACCGAGCTTTTGCTGCGGCACAAGGAGTCGTTGCTCGAGCAGGTGCAGGCGGCGACGCCGCCCGGAATCAACTGCGTCTACATTCGCCAGGCCGAAGCGCTCGGGCTCGGGCATGCGGTCCTTTGCGCGGAACCGGTCGTCGTCGACGAGCCTTTCGCGGTGCTGCTCGCCGACGACCTGATCCATGCGTCGACGCCGGTCATGGCGCAGATGGTCGAGCTTGCCGGGCGTGAGAACGCGTCGGTGATCGGCGTGATGCCGGTCGCGGCGGAGGCGACCGCGAGCTACGGCATCGTCGAATCCGAACCCGAGCCGGTCGGCGGCGGCGTCAGCCGCATCACGCGAATGATCGAAAAGCCGAAGCCGGGAACGACGAGCTCGACGCTCGCCGTGGTCGGCCGCTACGTGCTGTCGCCACGCATTTTTCATCATCTGCGCACGATGCCGGCCGGCGCCGGTGGCGAAATCCAGCTCACCGACGGGATTGCACGATTGCTCGGCGAGGAACGCGTGCTCGCGTACGAATTCGAGGGCCGCCGCTACGACTGCGGCAGCAAGCTGGGCTACCTCGAGGCGACGGTCGATTACGCGCTGCGCCATCCCGAGGTCGGTGACGCGTTCGCGCAGTATTTGAACCGACGGTCCAGCCAGTGACCTTGAACGAGCTGCGCTACATCGTCGCGGTCGCACGGGAGCGCAGCTTCGGTCGCGCCGCGGCGAAATGCTTCGTGAGCCAGCCGGCGCTGTCGGTGGCGATCCAGAAGCTCGAGGACGAGCTCGGCGCGCCGCTGTTCGAGCGCGGCAAGACCGAGATCACCATCACGCCCATCGGCGAGCGGATCGTCGAGCAGGCGCAGAAGGTGCTGGAGGAGGCCGCGCGCATCCGCGAGATCGCGATCGGCGGGCGCAACCAGCTGGTCGGCACGCTGCGGCTGGGCATCATCCACACGGTCGCCCCCTACCTTCTGCCCGATCTCATCACGGAGCTGCACGGCGCCGCGCCGCAGATGCCGCTCGACATCGAGGAGACGCTGACCGAGAACCTCGAGGCGGGCTTGCGCACCGGCCGGGTCGACGCGGCGATCATCGCGCTGCCGTTCGATCCGCCAGGTGTCGTGACCGAGTTGATGTACGAGGAGCCGTTCCAGGTCGTCGTTCCGCAGGGGCACAAATGGGCGCGACGCCGCTCGGTGGCCCCCGACGAGCTGGCGGGAGAGCACACGATCCTGCTCAACGTCGGCCATTGCTTTCGCAACCAGGTGCTCGACGCCTGTCCGGAGCTCAACCAGTCGGACGCCCAGGTGACGCGCACGAATTCGCTCGAGACGGTGCGCAACATGGTGGCGTCGGGGCTCGGCGTGTCGGTGTTGCCGCGCGATGCGTTGACGCCCCGTTATCACAACCAGCTCGTCGTGCCGGTGCCGTTCACGCAGCCGGTGCCCTCGCGGCGGATCGCGCTCGCGTATCGGCGCAGCTTTCCGCGTCCGGCGGCAATCGCGGCGATCCGCGAGAGCGTCGCGCGCTGCCGGGCGAAAGCGCCGGCGCGAAAAAAGTAGGGTCAGAGACGACTTTCGCCGCATCAGCGAGATTGCGATTCGACGCTTATGAAAGTCGTCTCTGACCCTACTTTTCGACGGTTATGAAAGTCGTCTCTGACCCTACTTTTCGGCGGCGATCGCCGCGATATGCGCGAGCGAGCCGACGATGAAGTCGGGTTCCGGCGCGTGCCGCTCGACCGGGACCCCGTAGCGGTTGATCCAGAACGTCGTGAAGCCGAACACCTTCGCCCCTGCGGCGTCCCAGCCGTTGGATGAGACGAACGCGATCTCGTCGGCCGGCAGCCGCAGGCGGTCGACGGCGAGCTGGTAGACCGCAGGTGCCGGCTTGTAGATGCCGGCGGCATCCACGGACAGGATGGCGTCGATGTGCAAAGCGAGCGACGACGACGCCACGAGCGGCGTGAGCATCCCGAGCGTGCCGTTGGACAGGATCCAGCGCGGGCGAGGGGCGAGCTGCGCGAGCGCGTCGGCGGCGTCGGGGAACGGCGCAAGCGTCCGGTACGCGTCGAGCAGCCGCTGCCGCTGCTCGGCATCCAGCGGGACCATCAATTGCGCGACCGCGTAATCGAGTGCGCGCGCGGTGAGCGTCGAGAAATCTTCGCGCGCGTAGCTCGGCGAGCGCATCAGCGACGACAGCCACGTGTACTCGAGCTGCTTCGTGCGCCACACCTGCGACAGCACCGCGCCTTGGCGCGGCGCGAGTTGCTCGGCAAGCGTGACCACCGAGTGCACGTCGTACAACGTGCCGTAGGCATCGAAGACAAAAGCGCGTGGCGCGGAAGGCATCGTGTAAAAGCGTCCCGACAAAAAAAGAGGGGTTACACTCGCGCGTAACCCCTTGGTTCATGTGGTGGGCGATACTGGGTTCGAACCAGTGACCCCTGCCGTGTGAAGGCAGTGCTCTACCGCTGAGCTAACCGCCCCGCGAACCCAGACAGGAGCCGCGATTTAACCATAGGC
>DASSVX010000325.1:0-9161 GCA_035705655.1 Casimicrobiaceae bacterium | reverse complement strand
GACGAGCCCACCAACCATCTCGACATCGACGGCATCGCGCTGCTCGAAGCGCAGGTGCAGGGCGCGCGTGCGGCGATCATCGTCACCCATGACCGTGTCTTCCTCGATCATGTCTGCACGCGAATCATCGAGCTCGACCGCGGACTGGTTCGTTCGTACCCTGGCAATTTCGCGGCGTACCAGGCGCGCAAGGCGTCCGAGCTCGCCGCCGAGAGCGTTTCGGCACGCAAGTTCGACCAGTTCTGGCGCCAGGAGGAGGCGTGGATACGCAAGGGCGTCGAGGCGCGGCGCACGCGCGACGAAGGCCGGGTGCAGCGGCTGGAGGCGTTGCGTCGCGAGCGTGCGCTTCGTCGCGAGCGCATGGGCAACGTGCGGCTTTCGCTCGACGCCGGCGAGCGCTCGGGGAGGCTCGTCGCCGAGCTCTCGCACGTATCGAAGCGCTTCGGGGAACGCGACATCGTGCGCGATCTTTCGCTGCGGATCATGCGCGGCGACCGGTTGGCGCTGCTCGGGCGAAACGGCGCCGGCAAGTCGACGCTGCTGCGGATCATTCTCGGCGAGATCGCGCCCGACGCGGGGAAGGTGCGCCTCGGCACGCGGCTCGCCGTCGCGTACTTCGACCAGTTGCGCGCGGCACTCGATCCGCAGCGCACCCTGGTGCAGACGATCAGCCCCGGCAGCGAATGGGTGGAAACGCCGGCCGGGCGCAAGCACGTGCTGTCGTATCTCGCCGATTTCCTGTTTCCGCCCGAGCGCGCGAATGCGCCGGTTGCGACGCTCTCTGGCGGCGAGCGCAACCGGCTGCTGCTCGCGCGGCTTTTCGCGCAGCCGGCGAACCTGCTGGTGCTCGACGAGCCGACGAACGACCTCGACATCGAATCGCTCGAGCTGCTCGAGGCAACGCTTGCGTCGTACGAAGGCACGCTGCTCGTCGTGAGCCATGATCGCGCCTTTCTCGACAACGTCGCAACGCAGACGCTCGTCGCCGAAGGCGACGGCCGCTGGGTCGAATACGCGGGCGGCTATTCCGACTGGCTGGTGCAGCGCGCGCCGGCGGCTCTCGCAACCGCGGCGCCGGCGAGAAAGGCGAAAGCGCCGCGCGAGCGCGCGGCCGACGGCCGCGTGCGACTGACGTTCAACGAGCAGCGCGAGCTCGATGCGCTGCCCGCCGAGCTCGAAGCACTCGAGCGCGAGCAGCATGCGCTGAGCGCGCGCATGTGCGCGGCCGACTATCACCGGCAGGACGTCGACGCGATCAAGGCCGATCGCCGCCGCGCCGAGGAGATCGAGCGGCTGCTCGCCGAGCGCTTCGCGCGCTGGGGCGAGCTCGACGCGAAGGCCGAAGCGGCGGCGCAGCGCGCACAACCGCGTTGAAGAGGCCCGTCGTCGCACCCATCTGCCGCCGATGCACACGGTTGTCGCCACTGCCGATCTTTTCGACGCTCCGCGGCTGCCGCCCGGGCTCGACTATCGCCCGGATTTCCTCGATCCCGGCCGCGAGGCCTCGCTGCTCGAGACATTCGCGTCGCTGCCATTTCGCGAGGCGCCGTTCCGGCAATATACGGCGCGCCGGCGGGTGGTCCGCTTCGGAAGCGCCGACGATGCCGCGGCGAGCGAGCTGCAGCACGGCGGGCCGCTGCCTGCATGGCTCGCGGCACTGCGTCGCGACGCGGCCGCCGTTGCGGACGTCGACGCCGAATCCTTCGTCCATGCGCTCGTCACCGAATACCGGCCGGGCACGCCGATCGGGTGGCATCGCGACGCGCCGGATTACGGAACCGTGGTCGGCATCTCGCTCGCGGGCGCGTGCAGGATGCGCTTTCGTCCGTACGCGCGGCAGCTCGACCGCGCTGCGGTCATCGCGGTCGAGCTCGCGCCGCGCTCGCTCTACGTGATGCGCGGCGACGTCCGCTGGCGCTGGCAGCATCAGATTCCGCCGGTCAAGGCGCTGCGCTATTCGGTGACGTTCCGCACGCTGCGCAGTCCGGGATCACAGCCCTGACCCCAAACTACCCCCATCTCCTCGCCCCGCTCGACCTCGGCTTCGTCACGCTCGCGAACCGCGTGCTGATGGGCTCGATGCACACGGGACTCGAGGAGTCGCGCGACGGCTTCGCGAAGCTCGCTGCGTTCTACGCGGCGCGCGCACGTGGCGGCGTCGGCCTCATCGTCACCGGTGGCATTGCGCCGAATTTTGCCGGGCGCGTCGATCCGCGCGCCTCGCAACTGTCGTTCGGCTGGCAGGTGGCGAAGCACCGGCAGGTGACCGCGGCCGTGCACGCCGAAGGCGGCCGCATCGCGATGCAGATTCTGCATGCGGGGCGCTATGCATATCACCCGCTGTCGGTCGCGCCATCGGCGCTGCGCTCGCCGATCACGCCATTCACGCCGCGCGCACTCACGAAGTGGGGCATCGAGCGCACGCTCGCAGCCTATGTGCGCTGCGCCCGCCTCGCGCAGGACGCGGGCTACGACGGCATCGAGATCATGGGCTCGGAAGGCTACCTGATCAACGAGTTCATCGCACGCCGGACCAACCGGCGCGACGACGCGTGGGGCGGCGCGTACGACAATCGCATCCGCTTCGCCGTCGAAACGGTTCGCCGCACGCGTGCAGCCGTCGGTCGCGACTTCATCGTCATCTACCGGTTGTCGATGCTCGACCTCGTCGACGACGGCAGCACGTGGGCCGAAGTGGTAACGCTCGCGAAGGCAATCGAAGCCGCCGGCGCGACGCTGATCAACACGGGTATCGGCTGGCACGAGGCGCGCATTCCGACGATCGCAACGATGGTGCCGCGGGGCGCGTTCACCTGGGTGACCGCGCGGCTGCGCGGCGCCGTCAGCGTTCCGCTCATCGCGACGAACCGGATCAACGATCCCGGCGTGGCCGAAGCGATCCTCGCCCGCGGCGACGCCGACATGGTGTCGATGGCGCGCCCGTTCCTCGCCGACGCCGACTTCGTGCACAAGGCCGCGGAAGGACGCGCCGACAGCATCAACACGTGCATCGCCTGCAACCAGGCGTGCCTCGACCATATCTTCGAGCGCAAGGTCGCCACCTGCCTCGTCAATCCGTACGCCTGCCGCGAGACGCAGCTCGTGCTCGAGCCGGCGCGCGCGCAGAAGCGCATCGCCGTGGTCGGTGCGGGCCCGGCGGGCCTCGCGTGCGCGACGACGGCCGCCGAACGGGGGCACCGCGTGACGCTGTTCGAAGCGAGCAGCGTCATCGGCGGCCAGTTCAATCTCGCCCGGCGCATTCCCGGCAAGGAGGAATTCGCCGAAACGCTCCGCTATTTCGACCGGCGTCTCGCGGAAGCGAGGGTCGAGCGGCGGCTCGGCGCGCCTGCGGGCGTCGCCGACCTTCGCCACTACGACCGCGTGATCCTCGCGACCGGCGTGGTTCCGCGCGCCCCCGGCATTGCGGGCGTCGACCATCCGCGCGTCGCGAGCTACGTCGACATCATCGAGGGCCGCCGTATCGCGGGTGCAAGCGTCGCGATCATCGGCGCAGGCGGCATCGGCTTCGACGTCGCCGAATTCCTGACGCACACGGACGACGACGATGCGCACGCGAGCACCGGTTCCGCAGGCGTGCGCAGCCTCGACGCATTTCGCGACGAATGGGGGATCGATGCCACGTATGCGGCGCCCGGCGGCATTCGCGAACCGCGCCAGCCCGCGATGCGCCGGCGCGTCTGGCTATTGCAGAGGAAATCGACCAAGGTCGGCGAGGATCTTGCGAAGACGACCGGCTGGATTCGGCGCACGCTGCTGCGCCGGCGCAGCGTCTCGATGCTTGCCGGCGTCGTGTACGAGCGCATCGACGACGCGGGCCTGCGCATCCTGCTCGACGGCGTGCCGACGACGCTCGGCGTCGACACGATCGTGATCTGCGCCGGACAGGAGCCGCGACGCGATCTCGCGATTGCGCTCGAAGAAGCCGGCATTGCGTTCTCGCTGATCGGCGGCGCCGACGTCGCGCGCGAGCTCGACGCGAAACGCGCGATCGACCAGGCGACGCGTCTCGCCCTGGCGCTGTAAGCCCTCCGTTACGGACCCGCCCGCGCCGCATTGACTTCACCCCGCGCCGCGGATAAGTTGCGCGAACGATTGCACAGGGTGACATGCGTCACCGCCGCTCCGCACCGCAATTGAAAGTGCCGCGGGGACGAAGTGCAACGACGGAACGGGGAGGGAAGGTCGGGCATCGGCGATGCCCGCAATCCACGCAGCACGTTAGGAGGAGTCGAATGATGGCGTATCTGGCACGGTCTTCCCCGTTGCATCAGACCGACGCACCGGCGGTGGGCGGCAAGCGGCGGCGCAAGTGGACTGCGACGAGCGCATTGCTCCCATTGGCGCTGTTCGGATGGGCGGCGGCATCCGAGGCAGGGATCACGGCGATCCAGATCGGCAGCCGCGCACCAGCCTTCGGCGGCACGGCATTCGGAAGCGTCGGGGCGTACGAGAACCTCGCCGGCGTCGCATACGGCGAAGTCGACCCGGACGATCCGCTGAACGCCATCATCACCGACATCGCGCTCGCGCCGCGCAACGCGCGCGGCATGGTCGAGTACTCGATGGACTTCTCGATCTTCAAGCCGGTCGACCCGTCGAAGGGGAACCACACGCTGCTCTACGACGTGGTGAACCGTGGCCGCATGTTGCTGCCAAGTCTCAACATCGGCAGCAGTGGAAGCAATCCCGGTGACGGCTACCTCGAGAATGCGGGCTACACGCTCGTGTTCAGCGGCTGGGAAGGCGACATCAGCAGCGGACTGCGGATCCATCTGCCGGTCGCTACGAACAACGACGGCGGCGCGATCACCGGCCCGGTACGGGGCGAATACATCTTCACCTCGCCCACCTCGACCGAGGATCTGTCCGGCCCCCCGACCTACGAAGCGATCGGCACCGACAACCGCGGCGCGACGATGACGCGGCGCGTGCATCAGCACGACGCGAAGGAAGTGATTCCGAACGACCAGTGGGCATTCGCCGATTGCACGAGCACGCCGTTCCCGGGCGAACCCAGCACGACGAAGGTGTGCCTCAAGGACGGCTTCGACACCAATCACATCTACGAACTCGTCTACACGGCGAAGAACCCAACGGTCGCCGGTATCGGCTTTGCCGCCACGCGTGATTTCATCTCTTTCCTGCGCAACGGCAACGGCGCGCTGACCGGGCATGGCAACGGCGTCGGCAATGGCGACGGGCGCGGGCGTTGCCACAATCGCGGGCAGGGCGCCGCGCACAATGGCTGCGCGCAGCCGCTGCCCGTTCCAGCCGACCAGAATCCGCTGGGCAACTCGATCGCCAACGCGATCATCTACGGCTCCTCGCAAAGCGGCCGCTGGATTCGCACGTTCATCCAGCTCGGCTTCAACCAGGACGAAAGCCTGCACCAGGTGGTCGAGGGCGCGATGCCGCATATCGCGTCGAACCGCGGCGCGTTCAACGTGCGCTTCGCGCAGCCCACGCGCCTGTCGGGCACGCAGCACACCGAGGCGCAGTACCCGGGTGCCGAGTCACCGCAGACGTGGGAGGTCAGCGACGATTCGCTGTCCGGCGTCGACGCGAGCCAGCTCGATCGCTGCAGGGCGACGCACAGCTGTCCGAAGGTCATCGCGACGGTCACCGATACCGAGTACTGGCAGTCGCTGATGGCACTCAACACCACCGACGCCCTCGGCACGCGCGATCTGCCCATTCCCGGCAACGTGCGCATCTTCCAGCTGTCGAGCTCGCAGCATGGCTCGGGAAGCCCGCTCGCATCGCCGACGGCGCCGCCCGCCGTCCCGGCGAATTGCCAGCTCGCGCGCAATCCCAACCCGTACATCCCGTATCAGCGCGCATTGCTTGCGGACCTGCATGACTGGGTCGTCGCCGGGGTCGAGCCTCCAGCGAGCATGTACTCGACGATCGCCTCGGGAACGCTCGTGCCGGTCGAGACGATGCATTTCCCGTATGCGGGCGGCGCGGTGAACTTCACGCTGGAAAGCGTGGCCAACCGCAAGTTCTACCTCGATCGCGGCGCGCAGTTCAACGTGGAGGACATCACCGGCGTAATGGCCGAACCGCCGATTGCCCGCAGCGCCTATGCGCTGCTGCTGCCGCAGGTGGACGCCGACGGCAACGATGTCGGCGGCCTGCGCGGCGTCAACATCCAGGTCCCGGTCGGAACGTACATGGGCTGGAACCCGCGCAAGGCCGGATTCAGCGAAGGCGACTCGTGCGATCTGACCGGCGGCTACATCCCGTTCTTCCATACGAAGGCCGAGCGCGACGCGGCCGGCGATCCGCGCCTCTCGCTCGCCGAGCGCTATCCGACGCGCGACGACTACGTTGCGAAGGTGACCGCCGCGGCGAACGCGCTGGTCGCGAAACGGCTGATGCTTCCGCAGGACGCGCAGCTCGCGATCGGCCTCGCGCAGTCGGCCGATGTTCCATGAGTAGCAGCGCAACAAGCGTGCAGCGCATCGCACGGCACGAGTGAAGTTGCATCCGGGGCATCGGCCGATGCCCCGGATGTCATGCTCGGGCGTTGTCCGCGAGCCGTGCCGCGCGCCGAAGATCGGCGACGAGCGTCGCGCGAAGCTTCGCGCGTGCGTCGTGGTCGGGCGCGCGCAGGATCGCCGACGGGTGATAGGTGGCGAGGATCGGCGTGCCGGCCTGATTCTCGAGCCTGCGGCTGCGCGCCTGCGTGATCGAGATTCGGTTTCCGTACACGGCAGCGAGCGCCGTTGCGCCGAGCGTCACGATGATGCCCGGGCGCTCGCGCGCAAGCTCGCCTTCGAGCCAGACGTGACACGCGGCTATGTGCCGCTGCATCGGCGTCTTGTGGATGCGCCGCTTGCCGCGCGGCTCGAAATAGAAGTGCTTGACGGCATTGGTGAGATACACACGCTCGGCAGAAACGCCGGCCTCGTCGAGCAGCGTGCGCAGCAGCCGTCCTGCAGGGCCGACGAACGGCCGGCCCTGCACGTCCTCTTCGTCGCCCGGCTGTTCGCCGACAAGCATCAGCTTGGCGCCGGCGGGTCCTTCGCCGGGCACGCCTTGGGTTGCGTGCTCCCACAGCTCGCAGCGCCGGCAATCGTCGAGCGCTTTCTTCGACGGCGCAATGCGAGCCTCGTCTTCACCCGGGGCGTCCGCAGTCGTGTTTCGCGGCGGCCGCGGCGTGCGCGTCATCGATTTTCGGGAATGAAGGGTGCCACGGGCGCGGAGCCGATCAGCCGCTGGCGCAGCGTCCGGCGCGCACTTTCGTCGAGCTTCGCCTGCCAGGCCGGTGTCGCCGGGAATGCCGCTGCCTCGCGCGCCCGGTATTCGGATTTCGGCTGCCGCAGGCCGATCGAGCGGAAGACCGACGCGAAAATGTCCGTGCGGTTGGTCATGCCGGTGCTGGTGCGCGCGAACAGGGCGGCAAAATCGTTGCCCGCACCCAGCAGTGCCTGGTAGTCGCCGATGAAGTGGCCGCCCTCGGTGGTCGGCGCCAGGTCGAAATCGAACGGTCCGCTGACGTGGCGCTCGTTCCAGGTGACGCCGCCATCGTCGGACGTCGCAAGCCACGCGTCGACGGGCAGCGTGGCGGCGTCGGCCGTATCGTTGCGCATGTCGTAGTACAGCACGCCGATCGTGCCGTCGAACCGGACAGCGACGGCGGGCAGCAGCGCCTGCGCGGCCGGAACGGCGTTGATCTGCGTTGGCGTGCTCCATGTGCTTCCGCCATCGGTCGACCGCGAAAAGGCAATGCCGTCGCGCGCGCCGCCTGCGAACCGCGAGTCCTGCCAGACGGCGGCCAGCACGCCGTTCGGCCCGCTGGCAACCGATGCGATGCCTGCGCCATCGCGCAGCGTTTGCGCCGGATCCTGCGGATCGTAGGTGCCCACCGGCCGCAGATCGGCAACGACGATCGGCGGCGACCACGTGTCGCCGCGATCGAACGAGCGCACGAGCGCGAGATGCGTTGTCGTGACGTTGTTCTGTCCGACGTCGAACTCGGTGAAGAAATCGAACAGCGTCGGGGAACCGGCCCCGCTCGTTGCCGCCGACACGACGATCTGGTTATTGAGCGTCTGGTTACGAGCACCCGGGTCGTGGATCGGCTTCGCCTCCTCCCACGTCGCGCCGCCATCCGTCGTACGCGAGAAATACGACGGCCCATGCCCGTCCGGCTCGAGCCGGTCCCACGTCGCATAGGCGTAGCGGGCAACCACCGGATCGGCGGTGATCGATTCCTTGTCGTTGAAAAACGCGCCGGCATCGAGGATCAGCGTCGCCGGATCGCTCCACGTCCGTCCGCCGTCCGTCGAGCGGCTCGCGAGCACGGCGCTCGACGAACCGGGCGCGAACGTGGCGCCATTGAACGCTATGGCGACCTGGTAGGCGATGCCATCGGGGCCGATCGACACCCATGGATCGCTCGCGCGCGGGTAATCACCGCCGTTCTGCGCATTGCCGCCGCTGCAGCGGGTGAATGGCGCCTGCGTCACCGACCACGTGAGGCCGTTGTCGAACGAATAGCCGGTGCGAAGGCCACGCGCGCCGCCGTCCGACCAGCGATCCTGTTGCCAAACGCCAATCAGGTGGCCATCGCGCGGATCGCTTGCGAGCTGCGGCTCGACCTCGCTGCCCGGATAGACGGTTCCCGTGATCGGCGCGAGGTCGCAACCCGGCGAGAAGGGCGACGCCGCCGTCACGCGCACGTACGTGTCGCCGAGGAAGAAAGTGCCCATCGAGCACATCGCCGGGCCCTGCGGGCCGTAGCCTTCGGGAACGTAGCCCTGCGCGATCATCGACTCGCGCACCTCGAAGTCGGGGGTGTAGCGGTGGTTCGAGTCGGCGCGCGCATTCCACAGCCGGTATACGTTCGCGGTGCGGTCGGGGCACGCACCCGTCGCGTCGGGCAGCGCCACGTAGAACGCGGCCGAGGTCTCCTCGATGTAGCCGCTGAAGTTCGGATCGGTATTGATCTTCGCGCGGACCGCCGCGCATTCATCGGCTGACGCGGACAGGAAGTGCGAATCGCCGTGCGTGGGGGGAATGTAGAAGCGGCACACCGGAACGAGGCCCGGGCCCGGCGACGCCGACGCGGCGAACGAAAGCCCGGTGCGCATCCAGTCGAGGATCCGGCCCGAGTCGAGCGCGTCGATCTCGTT
>DASSVX010000324.1:0-3801 GCA_035705655.1 Casimicrobiaceae bacterium | reverse complement strand
TTGCGCGACCGTCAGGTCCTTGAGCTGCTCGAGCTTCGCCTGCAGCTCCTTCGGCGGAAACACGGCGGGGAGCTTCGTGAGCTCGGGCTTGATGTACTTCATCGCGTCCAGGTTCGGATTGCCCGACCCGATCAGGTTGGTGAGCTCGGCCGAGTTGCGCCCTTCGAGCATGAAATTGATGAACCGCAGCGCGAGGTCGGGTCGCGGCGCCGCCTTGTGAATCACCATGTTGTCGACGGCAAGCACGGCGCCTTCCTTCGGCACGCCCTGCAGGATGTGGAACGGCCTGCCGGCCGCCTGCGCGTCCTGGTTCGCCTGGAAAATGTCGTTCGAGTAGCCGTGCACGAGCCAGATGTTGCCGACCGTCAGCTCCTTGATGTACGACGACGCATTGAACGCGGCCCAGTAGGGCTTCGCCTTCCTGATCACCGCCGCCGCAGCGTCCCAGTGCTTCGGGTCGACGTCGTTGGCCGAATAGCCGAGGTATTTGAGCGCCGCGGCGAAGAGCTCGTTGGCACTGTCGAGCACGGTCACGCGGCCCTTCACCTTCTCGAGGTACTTCGGCTCGAAGATCACCGCCCACGTGTCGGTGGGCAGCCCGAGCTCCTTCATCTTGACGTCGTTGTAGCCGAGGATCGTCGTCGACATCGCGTAGGGCACCGAGTACTGGTTGCCGGGATCGAACGGCGTGTTCAGATAGGCGGGATCGATGTTCCTGATGTTCGGGATCGCGGTCTTGTCGAGCGGCTTCAATTGCCCGCCGCGGATCAGCGCCTGCACGGCATTGCTCGTTGGAACCAGCACGTCATAGCCGGTGGCACCCGCGGCCAGCTTGGCCAGCAGCTCCTCGTTGTCCGAGTAGTAGGTCTGCACGACGTCGCACTGGCAAACGCTCTCGAAGCGCTTGACGGTCTCCGGCGCGATGTAGTTGTTCCAGTTGTAGAGGTGCAGCTCGTCGCGCGCCTGCGCGGGTGCGGCAAACATGAAGAATGCCGCGAATGCCGCGGCAAGGAAGCGGGAGGTCATGGTCAGGTTTCCCCTTGGGAGCGAAGCAGGCTTGGCGACAGCTTGGCAGCAGCGACGATCAGCAGCAGCGTGAGCAGCATCAGCAGCGTCGACACGGCGTTCACTTCGGGCGTCACGGCGATCTTGATCATCGAGTAGATCTGCAGTGGCAGCGTGACGGTGCCGGCGCCTGCCGTGAAGAACGTGATGACGAAATCGTCGATCGACAGCGTGAACGCCATCAGCGCACCGGCGATCACGCCGGGCATGATCAGCGGCAGCGTCACATGGCGGAACGCTTTCGCGGGCGATGCGCCGCAGTCGCGCGCCGCTTCGGTCAGCGTCTCGTCCATTCCGGCGAGGCGCGCGCGCACGACGATGGCCACGAAGCCGATGCAGAACGCGATGTGCGCCAGTGCGACCGACACGAGGCCCAGCGTGAAGTTCAGGAGCACGAAGAAAATCAGCAGCGAGACGCCCGTCAGGATCTCGGGAATGGCGATCGGCGCGAAGACCAGGATCGGCAGCAGGCGCAGCCGGTAACGGTGCATCGCGAGCCCGGCCATCGTGCCGAGGACCGTCGACACGCCGCTCGCGACGATGCCGATCACGAGCGAGTTCGCGGCCGCCCGCAGCATCTGCTCGTCGCCCGCCAGCGTGCGGTACCAGCCGAGCGTGAAGCCGACCCATTCGGCGTTCAGCCGCGAATCGTTGAACGAATAGACGACGACGATCAGAAGCGGCACATACAGGAACGCATAGGCAAGGATTGCGGCCGCCCAAAGCCATGGCGAGCGCCTACGCATCGCGGCGCGCTCCCCGGCGAGCGACCCACGCCGCGCTGCCGGCGAGAACGAGTGCCGCGACGGTCAGCACGATCGACAGCACGCTGCCGAAGGGCCAGTCGCGCGTTTCGAGGAACTGCTGCTTGATCAGGTTGCCGATCAGCGTGTCCGCGGGCCCACCGAGAATGTCGGGAATGGCGAAGATGCCGAGCGCGGGAATGAACACCAGCGCGGCTCCGGCGTACACGCCGGGCAGCGACAGCGGGAACGTGATGCGCCAGAAGCGCTGCCACCCGTTGGCGCCGAGGTCCTGTGCGGCGTCGAGCAGCGCCTGGTCGTGCTTCTCGAGGTTCGCATAGAGCGGCAGCACCATGAAGGGCAGGTGCACGTAGACGAGGCATACGAGCACGGCGAAGCCGCTGAACAGCAGCGGCACCGGCTGCGCGCCGAACAGCGCGAGCGTGGCGTTGACGAGCTTCGCGAGCGCCGCGTTCGGGCCGAGGATGATCATCCACGCGTAAATGCGGATCAGGAAGTTGCTCCAGAACGGCAGGATGACGAGAAGCAGCAGCAGGTCGCGGTATTTCCTGCTGCTCTTCGCGATCAGCGTCGCGAGCGGGTAGGCGAGCAGCAGGCAGAAAAGCGTCGTCAGCGTTGCATAGCCTGCCGACTTCGCGAACACGCGCATGAACACCGGCTCGGTGACGAACCGCAGGTAGCTGTCGACGTTGAGGTCGAGCTTGCCCGCCTCGTCGACGAGCGGCGCGAGGCCGCCGAATTCGGCCGGCGAGCGAAACGACGCGAGCACCATGATGAGCGTCGGCGCCGCGAAGAACACGAGCAGGTACAGAAGCGGCGGTCCCGTCACCAGCCACCTGGCGAGCCGTGTCGACGCGCGGGCCGTCATCGACGCATCACTCGGCGATGAAATGGCCGGCTGCGACGGGCCAGCTCACCTCGACCGCGTCGCCGACCTCGAAGAACTTCGCACGGCCGCTTTGCGAGTTCGCGAGCAGCGCCTCGACGACCGTGCCGCCCGGCGTGCCCACGCGATAGACGGTGACGTCGCCCATGTACAAGAGGTCGTGCACCGTGCCGCGATAGAGGTTGGCATGCGGATCGCCAAGCTGCGAAGCGGCGTTGCTCTCTTGTGCCGCGCTCGCCGCGATCCGGATTTTTTCGGGACGCAGCGCCACCGTGCCGCGCGTAGCGCCGGGAACGGATGCCTGCGTCGCGACCTGCACGGGGCCGAGGCCCTCGACGTCGACGATCGCGACGCTGCCGTTGCTTTGGCTCACCGGTCCCGAGAACAGGTTGCAATGGCCGATGAAGTCGGCGACGAAGGATGTGCGCGGATAGCCGTAGATCTTCGACGGCTCGTCGAGCTGCTCGATGCGTCCGCGGTTCATCACGGCGATCCGGTGCGACAGCGCCAGCGCCTCGGTCTGGTCGTGCGTGACGTAGACGAAGGCGATGCCGACTTCCTTCTGCAGGTTGATGAGCTCGATCGACAGGTCCTCGCGCAGCTTCGCGTCGAGTGCGGCGAGCGGCTCGTCGAGCAGCAGCATCGTCGGATGCGTGACGAGCGCGCGAGCGATGGCAACGCGCTGCTTCTGCCCGCCGGAAAGCTCGTGCGGATAGCGCTTGTTGAAGCCGGTGAGGCGGACGTCCTCGAGCGCGCCCTCGATGCGCGTCTTGCGCTCCCCGGCAGGCACGCGCGCCATCCGCAGCGGGAAGGCCACGTTCCCCTCGACGCTCATGTGCGGAAACAACGCATAGCTCTGGAACACGGTGCGCACGGGACGCAGCTCGGGTGGCGTCGTGGCGAGGTCTTCACCGGAAAGCAGGATTCGACCCGCATCGGGAAGGTCGAAGCCCGCGATCATTCGCAGCAGCGTCGTCTTGCCGCAGCCCGACGGCCCGAGCAGCGCGACGAACTCGCCCGCCTCGACCGCGAGCGAGACGTCGCGCAGCGCGTCCTGCCGGCCGAACCTCTTGGTGAGACCGCGAA
>DASSVX010000323.1:0-14977 GCA_035705655.1 Casimicrobiaceae bacterium | reverse complement strand
GGCCGATCGACGGCTTCGATCCGACGAAGGCGATCAGTCGGCAACGATGTGCGTGCCTGCATCGCCGCGCAGGATGGGCATGGCATCCTCGAGCCGCCCGATCATCACGCGGCGACCGCCTCCTTGCAGGAACTGGATTGCCGCGTCGATCTTCGGTCCCATGCTGCCGGGGGGAAACTGTCCTTCGGCGTGCCACTTCCTGACCTGCGACAGCGACGCGCGATCGAGGGCCTGCTGATCGGGCTTGCCGAAGTTGATCGCCACGCGGGGGACGGCGGTCAGGATCATCAGATCGTCGATGTGCAGAACGTTGGCCATGAGTGCCGATGTGCGGTCCTTGTCGATGACCGCCTCGACGCCGTGCCGCTGGCCCTTGCCCGTGCGCACGACCGGCACGCCGCCGCCACCGCCCGCGATGACGACCGCGCCGCTCTTCGCGACGGTCTGCACGAGCGAAATGTCGACGATGTGCTTCGGGTGCGGCGACGCCACGACATGGCGCCAGCCGCGACCCGAATCCTCGCGCATCTGCCACCCGAGCTCCGCATTGAGCGCGCGCGCTTCCTGCTCCGAATAGAAATAGCCGATCGGCTTCGAGGGATCGGCAAATGCAGGGTCGTTCGGGTCGACCTCGACCTGCGTCAGCAGGCAGACGACATGGCGCGGGTTGCCCTTCGCGCGCAACGCATTCTCGAGCGCCTGCATCAACAGATAGGCGATGCCGCCCTGGCTGTGCGCGACGCAGATGTCGAGCGACATCGGCTCGACGCGCTGCCTGGCGATCGACTGGCGCATCAGGATCTTGCCGACGACCGGCCCGTTCCCGTGCGTGATGATCAACTCGTTGCCGAGCTCCATCACCGGCAGCAACGCGTCGCCGAGCTTCGCGGCCACTTCGACCTGCTCGGACGGCGTGCCGCGGATGCCCTCCGGATGCGTGGCGTTGCCGCCGATGGCGATCACGAGACGGTTCGGAATCCGGCCTGTTGCTGACATCGATCGATTCCCGGGTCTGGCTCCTGGCTCCCGCTGTTTCGGCATGGACGGATCTTCGCTTGCCGCGACGCGAAGCAGCGCGAGTGGCGAAAGATTACGCGAAGCGCGCGCGCTGCGCCACTTTTTCGAAATTCACACCCTATACCGATGATGACGCGTTCATTCGATGTTTATTGCCCGGGGCGCATTGCGTCCGGTATCATCGGACACCCCATCGAGAACGGGAAGCCCTCGGGACGAGGAGATCGGAACGTGCAGAAAATCGAGCTCGCGAACAGGGAAGCGCTGCGCCGGATTCTCGCGGCACAGCCGGTGCTCGTCGACGTCCAGCCGGCGCACGCCGTCATCGAGGGCCTCGGCAGGAACGTGATCCTCCACGCCGGTCCTCCGATCACCTGGGACCGGATGTGCGGCCCGATGCGCGGCGCCGTCTGCGGCATCGCGGTGTTCGAGGGCTGGGCCGCCGGGCTCGACGACGCGGCGAAGGCCGCGGCGGCCGGCGAATTCTCGTTTCACCCCAATCATCACTTCGGCGCCGTCGGCCCGATGACCGGAATGACCACGGCGAGCCAGCCGGTCATGATCGTCGAGAACGGCGCGTTCGGCAATCGCGCGTACTGCACGATCAACGAGGGCCTCGGCAAGGTCATGCGCTTCGGCGGGAACGACGGGGAAGTGCTCGCGCGCCTGCGCTGGATTGCCGACGTGCTCGGGCCCGCGCTTTCGTCGGCGCTGACGCTGCGCGGCGGCCTGCCGCTCAAGGGGATCATTGCACGCGGGCTCGCCATGGGCGACGAGATGCACCAGCGCAACGTCGCGTGCTCCGCGCTGTTCCTGCGCGAAATCGCGCCCGCCCTCGCCCGCGCCTGCGCCGACCGCGACGCGCTCGCCGACGCATTGGGCTTCATCGGCAGGAACGACCAGTTCTTCCTCAACATTGCGATGGCAATGGGCAAGTCGATGACGGATCCGGCAGGCGGCATCGAGGCGTCGACGATCGTCACCGCGATGTGCCGCAACGGCACCGACTTCGGCCTGCGGGTGAGCGCAACCGGCGATCGCTGGTACACCGCACCCGTGGAAATGCCCGTAGGCCTGTTCTTCCCCGGCTACTCGCAGGACGACGCCAACCCCGACATGGGCGATTCGGCGATCGTCGAAACCATCGGTCTCGGTGGATTCGCAATGGCCACCGCACCCGCGGTCGCCGGCTTCGTCGGCGCCGGTTCGGCAAGCGAAGCGGCGAACTACACCAACGCGATGTACGAAATCACCGAGGGGCGCAATCCCGAATGGACGATGCCCAACCTCGATTTCGCCGGCGTCCCTACCGGCATCGATATCCGCAAGGTGCTGCAGACCGGCAAGACACCGGTGATCAACACCGGCATTGCGCACAAGGATGCGGGCGTCGGCCAGGTCGGCGCCGGCGTCGTGCGGGCACCGCTCGCATGCTTCGAACAGGCGCTTTCGGGTGTCGCCGAAAGCATGGGTATCTCGTGAAATCCCGCGCCACCACGCAGGATGCGCGTGTGCGCCGCCGATCGCAGCGCTGACCGGGAACCCACGATGCTCAAGGAAAACGCGCGTCCCGACGCAAGCCGGGCCACCCGCAGGCAGCCGGTCGATTCGGCGC
Source organism: Casimicrobiaceae bacterium (assembly GCA_035705655.1). Taxonomy (GTDB): domain Bacteria; phylum Pseudomonadota; class Gammaproteobacteria; order Burkholderiales; family Casimicrobiaceae; genus VBCG01. The sequence goes on along the minus strand of DASSVX010000323.1, from coordinate 12,345 downwards.
GGCAGGGGCCGGCGAGCGAAACCGCGTCGCGCACGCTGGCCGGCGAGATGTTCGAACGGTTGCGCGTCGATATCCTGAGCGCCCGGCTGCCACCCGGAACCAAGCTGCGCTTCGACTATCTGCGCAAGACGTACAAGGTCGGATTGAGCCCGCTGCGCGAGGCGTTGTCGCGGCTTGCCGAAAACCGGCTGGTGGTGGCCACCGGGCAGCGCGGCTTTCGCGTTCCATCGGTGTCGGCGCACGACATCATCGACATCGCGATGGTGCGCAAGGAAATCGAAGGCCTGGCGCTGCGCCTGTCGATCACCTACGGCGACGACGCGTGGGAGGCGAACGTGGTCGCCGCGCGCCACAAGGTTGCGCTGCTCGAGAAGGCCGGCAAGAACGTCGCCGAGGATATCTGGGAGAGCCGGCATCGCGATTTCCATCGCACGCTCGTTTCCGCCTGCCAGTCCGACTGCCTGCTGCACCTGCATGCTCTTTTGAGCGATCAGTTCGACCGTTACCGGCGCCTGTCGGCGAAGAGCCGGCTGCCCAACTCACCGCGCTCGCTCATTCATCAGCGAATCCTCGATGCGGTCCTCAACCGCAACGCGGATCTCGCCGTGAGGCTGCTGTGCGACCACATCGACGAAGCAACGCGGCTGATCGTGGCCGGACTGTCGCCGGCGGAAGCGCGCGCAAAAAGAAAGAGCGTGGCGCGCTCCTGAATCTGCAGTGCCGTACCGGTTCGCCGCGAGTGCTGCACGTGAATCATGACGAACGAGGGTGAAGCCATGACGCCCAATGACAGCGCGCCGGTTGCGCGTCTCGATGCCGGCCCCGAAACCGTTCACTGGGGCTACTTCGACGCCCGGCTCGCGCCGGTGCTCACGATCGAAAGCGGCGAGCGGGTGGTGATTTCGACCGTTTCCGGCGCACCCGATCTCCTGCCCCCGCCCCCGTTCGCGTATCCGCCTGCGCTGCCCGCGATCCACGCCGCGAACGGTCCGCAACGATTCTTCGGCCACATGTGCACGGGTCCTGTCGCAATACGCGGGGCGAAGCCGGGCCAGACGTTGCGCGTCGATATCGAAGCGGTCGAGCCGCATTACGACTGGGGCCACAACGTGGTGCGGCCGCAGGCCGGCGCGCTGCCTGACGACTTCACGGAAACTCGCGTCACGCACATTGCGCTCGATCGCGAGCGCGGCGTGTGGCGTCTGCCGTGGGGCCAGGACGTGCCGTTCCGGCCGTTCTTCGGCGTGATGGCCGTCGCGCCACCGCGCGCGTGGGGCGCCATTCCGACGCCGCCGCCGCGACGTAACGGCGGCAACATCGACAACAAGGAGCTCGTCGCCGGCTCGACGCTTTTTCTGCCGATTTTCAACGATGGCGCGCTCTTCTCCGTCGGCGACGGACACGGTGCGCAGGGCGACGGCGAGGTGTGCGTGACCGCGGTCGAGACGGGACTGATCGGCACCTTTCGCCTGACCCTCGTCGATGACATGCCACTCGAGTGGCCGCGCGCCGAAACGCCGACGCACATGATCACGATGGCCTTCGATCCCGATCTCGACGTCTGCGTGAAGATCGTGCTGCGGCAGATGCTCGACGTCGTCTGCGAGCGTGCCGGTCTCGACCGCTACCAGGCCTTTTCGCTGTTGAGCCTCGCCGGCGATCTGCGCGTGACGCAGGTCGTCAACGGCAACAAGGGCATTCACCTGATGCTCGACAAGCGCTATCTCGCCCGTCCGCAGCATCGGGGCACCCACGCGGTGCCATGACATAATTGCGCATTCGATGGACAGGCGAGTGCGTACATGGCCGGCGGCGTGAGCTTTGCGGATCGTTCCCTCATCGCCGAAACGACGGCGAAGATGCTCCTCGAGATCGAGGCGGTGCTGTTCAATGCCGAGAAGCCGTTCATCTTCACGTCGGGCTGGGCGAGCCCCGTCTACATCGACTGCCGCAAGCTCATTTCCTACCCGCGGGTGCGCAGGACGCTGATCGACTTCAGCTGCTCGACGATATTCCGTGAAATCGGTTTCGAGTCGGTCGACACCGTCTGCGGCGGGGAAACCGCGGGCATCCCGTTCGCCGCGTGGATCGCCGAAGCGCTGGCGCTCCCGATGCAGTACGTGCGCAAGAAGGCGAAGGGATTCGGCCGCAACGCGCAGATCGAAGGCCATCTTGCCGACGGAGCGCGCGCGCTGCTCGTCGAGGACCTCACCACCGACGGACGCAGCAAGATCAACTTCTGCGAAGCGCTGCGCGGCGCCGGCGCGCGCGTCGACCATGTGTTCGTGATTTTCTATTACGCGATCTTCGCCGAGAGCGAGAAGATCCTCGCCGACCTCGGCGTCACTCACCATTGCCTCGCCACCTGGTGGGACGTGCTCGCGGCGGCGAAGAAGTACCGCTATTTCGACACGAATACGCTCGGCGAAGTCGAGCGCTTCCTGCATCAGCCGGGCGAGTGGTCGGCCGCCCACGGCGGCGCCGCGCGGTCGGCGGGCGCCTAGCGGCACGCCGCTTTCGCGCTGCGCGCCGACACAGGAGTTCCGCGTGACGAGGCGATTCAGATTGCATTGGCGCTGTTCGGCGATCGTTGCGCTCGCGGTGCTGCCGATCGCCGAAAGAGCTTTGGCCGACGGTGATGCCACGCGCGGAGCGACGCTGTTCGAGGCGTGCGCGGCGTGCCACTCGACGACCGCCGGCGTGCAAATGACCGGCCCGAGCCTCGCGAACGTATGGGGACGCAAGGCGGGAACGGTCGCCGGCTTCACACGCTATTCGGACGCGATGAAGCGCGCCGACGTCGTCTGGAACGACGGCACGCTGGATCGATGGCTCACCAATCCGGACGCTCTTATCCGTGGCACGAGCATGACGTTCCCGGGAATCCGCGAAAGCCAGGCGCGCCGGGACGTGATCGCGTACCTGCGTGCTGTCTCCGATGGAAAGGCGCCCCCGGCAAAGGGACGCGGCGGCATGGTGATGAACATGGCATCCCCGAAGGAAGACCTGCGCAAGGCGCCGCCGGAGGGTCAGGTCGCATCGATCATGCATTGCAAGGACACGTACACGATCAAAACGGCCGACGGGAAGCTCAACAAGGTATGGGAGTTCAATCTGCGCTTGAAAACCGATTCGAGCGACCTGGGGCCTTTGCCCGGAAAACCGGTCATCGTCGGCGCCGGCATGCAGGGTGATCGGGCGTCGGTGGTCTTTGCCGCGCCGTCGGAGATCAGCCGGTTCATCACCGAACAATGCCCATGAACGTCACCACGACGAGGGCGAAACGATCAACGAACGGACCGGACACCAGGCCGTGAACAACAGCGGCGCGCAGCAGCCGTCATCGATCGATCCCGTGTGCGGGATGCGGGTGGCTGCATCTTCGTCGCACCGCTACACGTTCCGGGACAGCGAATATCGCTTTTGCAGCGCGCGTTGTGCCGAGCGCTTCGCTGCGGCCCCCGAGCAGTACCTGAAAAGCGCCTCGAGCGCTTCCGGCACTTCGGGCACGCCTGCCGATCCGAGCACGCCGAGCGCTTCGAGCGCTGCGCAAGCCGCGATCACTGCGACGATCTACACCTGTCCGATGCATCCGGCCATTCGCCGGCCGGGTCCGGGCAACTGCCCGATCTGCGGGATGGCGCTCGAGCCCGAGATGCCAACGGCCACCGAGGAGCGCAACCCGGAATTCGAGGACTTCAAGCGGCGCTTCTGGTGGACGCTGCCGCTCACGCTTGTCGGTGTCGCACTCGCGATGGGCGCGCACGCCGTCATGCCGGTCTCCCCCGCCGCGAGGTCGTGGATCGAGCTCGTCCTGTCGACGCCCGTCGTTCTATGGGCCGGCTGGCCATTCTTCGTGCGCTGCGTCGACTCGATCCGCCATCGCAGCCCGAACATGTGGACGCTGATCGGCATCGGCGTCGCGGCGGCGTACGTCTACAGCGTGCTCGCTACCGTCGCGCCGCAGCTCTTTCCGGCCGAATTTCGCGCTGCGGGCCGCGTCGGCGTGTATTTCGAAGCGGCGTCGGTGATCGTCTCGTTGACATTGCTCGGCCAGCTTCTCGAGCTTCGCGCACGCTCGCAGACGTCGGCAGCGATCCGCGCGCTGCTGGGCTTGCAGCCGAAGACGGCGCGACGCATCGCGTCCGATGGCACCGAGGCGGATGTCGAGCTATCCGATGTGCAGGTGGGCGACATCCTCCGTGTGCGTCCCGGCGAGAAGGTGCCGGTCGACGGAACCGCCACCGACGGCAGCTCGACCGTCGACGAATCGATGCTGACGGGCGAGCCGATACCGGTCGAGAAACGGGCGGGAGCGAAACTGATCGGCGCCACGATCAACGGTACGGGCAGCCTCGTCATGCGGGCGGAGAAGATCGGTTCGCAAACCGTGCTCGCGCAAATCGTGCAAATGGTGGCGCAGGCGCAGCGCAGCCGCGCGCCGACCCAGCGTCTCGCCGACGTCGTCGCCCGCTGGTTCGTGCTCGCGGTATTGGGCGTCGCCGTGCTCACCGCGTTCGCATGGTGGCTCCTGGGACCCGAGCCGCGCGGCGTCTACGCCGTGCTGAACGCGGTGTCGGTACTGATCATTGCGTGTCCGTGCGCGCTCGGTCTCGCGACGCCGATGTCGATCATGGTTGCCACCGGACGGGGGGCAACGAGCGGCGTGCTGTTTCGCGACGCGGAAGCGCTCGAAACATTGCGGCGCGTCGACACGCTGATCGTCGACAAGACCGGCACGCTCACGCTCGGCCGGCCGGTGTTCGCGCGGGCCATCGGCGTTGCACCGTACGCCGATGACGAAGTCCTGCGCATCGCGGCCAGCATCGATCAGGGAAGCGAGCATCCGCTGGCCAACGCAATCGTTCAAGCGGCACGCGAGCGCGGTTTATTGCTTGCGAAGCCAGAGAACTTCGAATCTTCGACGGGCATCGGCGTGCGCGGCAGCATCGAAGGACGCGCGGTGGCGCTCGGAAATGCGGTCCTGATGCGCGAGGCAGGCGCCGACACGGCGCTGCTCGGCGCGGACGCCGAGCGGCTGCGCGAAGACGGTGGTAGCGTCGTCTTCCTCGCGGTGGATGGCCGGCTCGCCGGACTCCTGGCCGTGCACGATCCGGTCAAGGAGTCGACATCCGCGGCCATCGCCGCGCTGCACGACGCCGGTATCCACGTGATCATGGCCACGGGCGACGGCGTCGCGACCGCGAAGGCCGTCGCGCGGCGGCTTGGCATCGACGACTTTCGGGGCGAAGTGCGTCCGCAGGACAAGGCCGATCTCGTTGCCGATCTCCAGCAGAAGGGTCGGGTCGTCGCGATGGCAGGCGACGGCATCAACGACGCCCCTGCACTCGCGCGCGCCAACGTCGGCATCGCAATGGGCACGGGCACCGATGTGGCGATGAGCAGCGCGGGCATCACCCTCGTGAAGGGCGATCTGCGGGGGATTGCGCGTGCGCGTGCGCTGTCCGAGGCGACGGTGCGCAACATGTACCAGAACCTGTCGTTCGCGCTCGTCTACAACGCCGTCGGCGTACCGGTCGCAGCCGGCGTCCTCTATCCGTTCCTCGGCCTGCTGCTGTCGCCGCTGATTGCCGCGGCCGCGATGTCGCTGAGCTCGGTGTCGGTCATCAGCAACGCGTTGCGTTTGCGGTCCGCATGATCGCGCCACCATCGGCTATCATCGGCCGATGAAGCTATGCATCGTGTCCGACAGTCACGACCGCGCCGAGCCGCTCGCCGACGCGGTGCGTGAGGCAGCGGCGCAAGGCGCCGCCGCGGTGATCCATTGCGGTGACGTCATCGGCACGCAAACGCTGCGCGCCGCCATGAGCGTCGGATTGCCGCTGCACGTGATCCACGGCAACAATCTCGGCGATCCCGTCTCGCTCAGCCGCTGGGCGCGCGAAAGCGACGGCATGCTGCAGTATCACGGCGTCGACGCGCGCATCGAGCTCGCCGGACGCCGGGTTTTCGTGGTTCACTATCCCGAGTACGGATACGCGATGGCATGCACCGGCGACTGGGATCTCGTGTGCTGCGGCCACTCGCACGTGGCCGCCATCGACCGCGTGCGCAACGTGAAGCAGCGCGAGACGTGGCTCGTGAATCCCGGCACCGTGGCGGGGCTTGCGGCGCCTGCCACGTGGATTCTCGGCGACCTCGACACGATGCGCTTCGAGCTGCGCACCCTCGCGCCGGGATGATCCAAGTACGCGGAGCCGCTCGAGCGCGAGTGCGAGGGCGCCGACGTCGGCCGCGTATGATGCGCACTGACCATCGACCACAGCGAATGCACCCATGGCGGATCGTCGCCTGCAGGCTTTTCACGCCGTCGCCAAGCACCGGTCGTTCACGAAGGCGGCCGACGCGCTGTGCATGACGCAACCGGCGGTGACGTTTCAGATTCGCCAGCTCGAGGAGCAATTCAATACGCGCCTCTTCGACCGGGTGAACGGACGCATCACGCTGACTCCCGCGGGCACGATCGCTCTCGACTACGCGGAGCGCATTCTCGGGCTGTCCGCCGAGCTCAACACGCGATTGAAGGAAGTCAGCGGGCAGGAAGTGGGACCGCTCTTGATCGGCGCGAGCACGACCATCGCCGAGTTCCTGCTGCCGAGGATCCTTGGCGAATACAAGGTGCGCCACCCGGGAATCGTGCCGCGGCTCAGCGTGGCGAACTCGGAGGCGGTGCAGGCGCGCGTTGCCGAGCGCTCGCTCGATCTCGGATTCATCGAAGGCGACTCGCATTTGCCGACGCTCGTGACCGACGTGTGCTGCCAGGACGAGCTGCAGGTCGTGTGCGTGCCTTCGCACCCGCTCGCAAGGGAAAAAGCCGTGGCGTTGAAAGCGCTGTGCGAGCACGCCTACATCAGTCGCGAGGCGGGGTCGGGCACGCGGGAAGTCATCGATCACTATCTGCAGAAGGGCGGACTTTCGCCTGATGCGCTGCAGATCGTCATGGAAGCGAGCAGTCCCGAGGCGCTCAAGGGGCTCGCGGCCACCGGGCTCGGCTTCGCGATCATGTCGCGCACGACCGCGGAAAAGGAGGCTCGCCTGGGCGAGCTCGTGCAGATTCCCCTCGCACCACCGCTGCTCCGCCACTTGTCCGTGGTCTATCCCAAGGAGCGGTTCCACTCGAGGATCGTCAACGGTTTCGTCGCGTTCGCGAAGGAAAGGCTCGGCGGCGCGCGCATGAGCGGCGACCGGCTGGCGGCCGATTGATCGTCGCGCCTGCGGAGACGGGGCGCGAGCGTGCCGCGGACGGCTAGCGCGCGGAATGGCCGCTGAGCTTCACCTCGACCCTTTCATGCGCGGCAAGCGACGCGTAATACGCGCGCAGGATGTCGAGCACTTCCGGCCGGCTGAACTCCGGAGGCACCGGACTGCCTTCGGACAGCCACTTGCGAAGCTTCGTGCCCGAAACGAGCAAGCGATCGGCATCGTCGTGCGGGCACGTGCGTGCCGACGCCATTCCGCCACACTTGTAGCACCAGAACGTCCAGTCGATCTTCAGCGGCTCGATCGCGAGCGCGTTGCGCGGGATCTCGTCGAAGATCCGATGCGCGTCGAACGGGCCGTAATAGCTGCCCACACCCGCGTGATCGCGGCCGAGGATCTGGTAGGCGCAGCCGTAATTCTGGCGAAAGAGCGCGTGCAGCAGCGCCTCGCGCGGACCCGCGTAGCGCATGTCGAGCGGATAGCCGGCCTGCAGCACCGTACCGGCGCGGAAGTAGCGATCGATCAGCACGCCGATCGCCCGCGTGCGCACGTCGGCCGGGATGTCGCCGGCCTTCACGTGGCCGAGCAGCGAATGCACGAGAACGCCGTCGCAGACCTCGACCGCGATCTTCGCGAGGTATTCGTGCGAGCGATGCATCGGATTGCGCGTCTGGAACGCGGCCACGCGCGACCAGCCGAGCCGCTCGAATTCGGCACGCGTCTGCGCCGGCGTCATGAACAGCGCGCCGTAGCTCGCGCCGAATCCGCCGTCGCCGAGCACGCGCACGCTGCCGGCGAGATTGACGTCGCCCTGGCGCATCACCATCTGCACGCCCGGGTGCGCGGTGTCGGTCGTCCTGAACACCGACTGGCACTCATGCGCCTTGTCGATTCGATATTTTTCGCTGACGCGGAGCACGGCAAGAACACTCGCGTCATCGGGATCGACGAGCGCCACGTCCTCGCCGATGCCGATCGAATCGGCGGTTGTCGCGTCCGCCGACAGCGTGATCGGTATCGGCCAGAACAGCCCGTCGGCGGTGCGCATTTCGTCGCACACGCCCTTCCAGTCGGCATGCGTCATGAAGCCGTCGAGCGGCGTGAAGCCGCCGATGCCGAGCATCACGAGATCGCCCTTTTCGCGCGACGTGACGGGGATATTGCGCAGCGTCCGGGCGCGGGCCGACTCCTGCGCGCGACGCTCGCCTTGCAGCTGCAGCGGCCGCAGACCGCGGCCGCCATGCGGTGGAACGAGAACCGACATGATGATATGAATGGTGGCGAAGACCGCAGCTACGTTAGCGCACGTGCGGCGGGGTGTCGGACAAAATTGCTGATGCCGCGATAAAGACGCTCGATGGCGGAACAGGTACCAACGGTGATGTCGTGGTTATTGCATTGCCCGAAAACGCTGGCTCGACGCTTACATCGGCAGTCAAGAGACCCCTACGCCGTGCGTTGCGTTTTCGCGATATCGTAGCGTGTGGCCGGGCGTTTGCGTTCATCGACGCCGCCCGTCGGGACGCCGGAATCGTCCATCCGTGCCAACAAGAATGCGTTTCGCCATCGCATCGAAAACGGCCTCGTCCATCACGCTTTCCGACCGCGCGGTTGCCTTCGCATACGTTGCGGCGATCGTGCTCGCGGTCGCCGAGGTGGTCCTGGATCTCGTCACCTGGGTCGACCTCGACATTGCAGCGATTTACGGCATCCCCCTGGTCCTCGCAGCCATCACCCGCAGTCGCCGGCTTTTATGGACGCTGGCCACGGCGCTCACGTTCGCGACGTTCATGGCTTATGCCTTGCAGATACCGGCCGGCACCTTCGGACTGCACGAGGCATTGTTCGTCAACCGTGTACTGGACGCTGTCGCGCTGCTTCTTACCGCGGGGCTGATTCAGATCTGGATGATGTCGCTCGACGTAAGGGAGGCGCAGGCACGTCTGCTGCACGAGCAGAATCGGAAGCTCGAAGCCGCCAATCAGCAGCTCGTCGCCCACGAAGCGCAGATTGTCCGGCAGAACGAGGAGCTGGACCGGCGCCGCCAGGACGCCGAGCAGGTGAGCGGTCGCAAAACGCAGCTCCTGAACGCGTTCTCGCATGACATACGCAATCCGGTGAACGCCATCAACCTCATGGCCGAGGTGATCCGCCGTACCGCCGAGGATCCCGCGCTCGCGATGCAGGTCCCGCAGATGGCGAGGCGTCTGCAGTCCAATGCGCAGTCGCTCGTTGCGCTCGTGTCGGAAGTGCTCGACATCGCCCACCTCGACTCCGGTCTCCTGCAGCGGCGCGAAAGCACGTTCTCGCTCAACGGGTTCATCGAAGCGAAATGTCGCGACCTCGCGCCGCTCGCCGAGGCAAAATCGCTGCATCTCGCGCCCGAGAATCCCGAACGGGCCGTTGACGTGCGGACCGATCAGGTCAAGCTCGATCGCATCATCACCAACCTCATCACGAACGCCATCAAGTTCACCGCGACCGGCAATGTGACGGTCAGCGCGCAAATCGCGGCGGATGGCGCCGCCATGATCCGGGTTCGCGACACCGGTGTCGGCATCGCGGAGCACGAGCTGAAGCACATTTTCGACGAGTTCGCGCAGTTCAATGTCCCCCTCGGAAAACCGAGTGGCGGGTGGGGGCTCGGCCTCGCGATCTCGCGGCGGCTCGCCAATTTCATCGGCGCCCGCGTCAGCGTCGAAAGCGCGCTCGGCCACGGCAGCGTGTTCACGCTCACGCTGCCAGCGGAATGCGTGGTTCGCGACACGTGAACCGGCGACGCTCGAGCGCTCCGCGCGCCCCGCCTTCGTGAAAGGGGCGCATCGCTCGTGGTGGGTGCCGCCGGTCGACCACATTTCCGGAGCGCTCGCGCGCAACGGCATGCCGGCGACGCTGTCTGGTTTCGTGCTGCGCGTGAGCGGCTGGAGCCAGGTCCGGGTCTCGTGCCTCGCGATCGCCGTCTTCGTGCTGACGACGGCGCCGCTCGAAATGCAGCGGAGGATCCTCAACGCCGCCGTCCTCGATGGCGATCCGAGGCTCGTGCTGGTCCTCGCAGTCGTCTATGCAGGCATCGTGCTCGCCGAGGGTCTCATCAAGCTGCTGATGAACATCTATCGCGGCTGGATCGGCGAAAAGGCAGTACGTATCCTGCGTCTCGCCGCCAGTGCGCGGGTCGACTCGATGCCGGAGCAGCGCACTCGCGCCGACATCCAGGGCGTCGAGATTTCCCTGATCCTGCCCGAGCCGGAACCCATCGGCGGTTTCGTCGGCGTGGTCGCCTCGGAGCTCGTCCTCCAGGCCGGCACCCTGCTGAGCGCTTTCGCGTACATGTTGTACATGCAGCCGCTGCTCGCGCTGGCGTGCCTGCTGATTTTCTCGCCGCAGTTCGTGTTCGTTCCGCTGATGCAGGCGGCGATCAACCGCAGAGTGCAGGCCCGGATCAACGTGCTGCGCCAGGCGAGCGTCGGCGTGCTCGTCCCCGGCATCGGCGAAGCCGAGGTCGAGCGAGTCCTGAGGCAGCAGTTGCGATTCGCGGAAATCTTCTCGCTGAATCTCGGTGTCGTGAAGCTCAGGTATTCGATGCATTTCCTGATGAACATCACGCACAATTTCGCGAAGATCATCGTTCTCGGCGCAGGCGGATGGTATGTGATCAACGGGGAGACCGAAGTTGGAACGGTGGTCGCGTTCGTGTCGGCGCTGAACAACGTGCACGACCCGTGGGGCGCCCTGGTGAACTGGTACGAGGACATGATGGTGACCCGTACCCGCTACCAGACGTTCGTCGCGGCGATGCAGCAATTCCGCAAAAGCGGGGAAGCGCTCGCCGTCGCCTGATCCGGGCGACTCGCGCCATCCCGACGGACGTACCGCTTACTGGTCAATCGGCAGAATCGTCCACGGCAGAGGCAAGAGGTTGATCGTTCGAGGGTGATCTTTCGAACGATGGTCGGCCGATGTCACCGCGGGCTTCCAGGCGCCCGAGCAACAGATGGAAGTACAGCATTCCCCGTTGCGGACCGAGGTCATCCAGCACACGCTGTACGTCAAGCGGTGCCGATCCGGCCAACAGCGCGATGCTGCTCGCAACGCTGGTGTCATTGCCCGGGAATACGTCCAGTCGCCCAAGGCCACGCAGAAGAATGATCGTCGCGGTCCACGGGCCGATGCCCTTGATCCCGCGCAGCATCGCCGCCGCGTCCTGACTCGTGCACCGGTCGAGGGTTGCCGCATCGAGCGCACCGGATTCGATTGCTTCCGCGGCGCGGCGCAACGTCGCAATCTTGTTGGCGCTGAGACCGGTTGCCCGCAACCGCTCGTCGCGTTCGTGCTGGAAGCGTTCGGCCGTCGGAAACAGGTACAAGGGCACCGGCACGCCATCCGCCTGGACGCATTGCCCGATGGCAACAATCAACCGGTACATGATCGTGCTCGCCGCGCGGAGACTGATCTGCTGGAAAACGATCGCGTTCGCGCACGCTTCCCAGAGTGTCGGATAGCGCGGTTGCTTGACCCCTCGCATGCGCTTGACCAGCGGAGCCAGCCACGGGATGTGTGCAGCCGCTCGATAGAATCGCCTGAGGTCGCAATCGGCTCCGAGCATCTGGCCGACAACGCTGACGATGGCGGCGTCGTTGCGCCTGTCACCGTCGATTGCGACCTGGAGCGCGTGCGGGTGCGCGATCTGCGTGACGCGCACGACGACGGGCTCCGGAAAGCCCGACAGCGCGCGCACGTACATGCCTTGTGGCGATAGCAGATCGACGACATTGCTCGAAAGCCGCCGAAGTACGCTTACCGTGAGATCGAGACGGTACGGCATCACGACAGGGATCTCGCGCATCCGCATCGGCTCTTCCGCGCTTCGTTACCGCAACTCAGGCCGGTGTCCGGGCGATACCGCCTGACAATGCTTCGGTTGCCGACGCCAGCCGCTGAACCGGATAGCCTGCCGCACCCCACGCGTCGAGTCCTCCCCGCAACGGGCGCACATGCCGGTAGCCTTTGGCCATCAGCGCCTTCGCGGCACGCGCAGACGTCGCCTCGTTCGGGCAGTTGCAGTAGACCACCACTTCCCGGTCGAGCGGCACGTCATGCAGTACGCGGTCGACACATTCGAGGTCC
>DASSVX010000322.1:0-11360 GCA_035705655.1 Casimicrobiaceae bacterium | reverse complement strand
CATCCTTCACTGCGGACCCGACCATCGGGCACGCACGCGCGCCGCGATGTCCACCGGCGCCGATGACTCTTTTCCTGAGGCCACCGCCGGTTCGGCCAATGAGGTAACGACCGGTGACGCACACGATTCGAAGAACTCGGTCAAAGCATCCGGGATGAATCGACTCCGCAGCGCGTAGACGTGACGATCTCCGTGTGCGCTTTGCTGGCGCACGAAGAAACGCTGCGGTGAAACGAGCTCCAGCGTTTCCTTGGCGCGCGTCATCGCGACATACAGCAGCCGCCGCTCTTCCTCGACTTCCTCCGTGCTGCCCGTCGCCATGTCGGACGGGATGCAGCCGTCGACCACGTTCAGCACATGCACGGCCTTCCATTCCTGTCCCTTGGCGGAGTGAATGGTCGACAGGATCAGGTAGTCGTCGTCGCGTCCCGGCGGACCGGCCTCGTCGCTGGTTGCGTCCGGCGGATCGAGCGTCAATTCGGTCAGGAACCGTTCTCGCGACGGGTAGGTCGATGCGATCTGCTGAAGCTGGACGAGATCGCCACGGCGCACGAAGGCGTCGTCGAAGATGCGCTCGAAATGCGGCTCGTACCAGCGTATGACCGCGTCGATGTCCGCGGGCCAGCTCGGTTTCGATTCTCCGAGCGCACGCAACAAGGCGGCCAACGCACTCCAATCCGCCGCGAGCGCCGCGGGAGGCGTGAACGATTCCATCGCCGAGCGCAAATCCGGCAGTTCGGACAGCGCGTCGAGAAATCGTGTCGCCCTGGCCGGCCCGACGCCGGGAAGCAGCCGCAGCGCGCGAAACCCCGCCATGCGATTGCGCGGGTTGTTCGCCCACTTCAGCATCGCCAGCACATCCTTGACGTGCGCGGCTTCCAGGAACCTGAGTCCTCCGTACTTCACGAACGGAATGGCGCGCCGCGCGAGCTCGAGCTCCAGTTGCGCGCTATGGCTCGAGCTTCGAAACAGGACGGCCTGCGATTTCAATGCCGTTCCACTTTCGCGCTCCTCGAGCACACGGTCCGCGACGTAACACGCCTGCGCGGCTTCGTCCCGGGTCGTAACGAGTCGCGGCTTTTTGCCTGATGCACGATCGGTCCAGAGATTCTTGGTGAAGCGCTCGGGCGCGAGCCCGATCACGGCGTTGGAGGCATCGAGGATCGGCTGCGTCGATCGATAGTTGCGCTCGAGCGTCACCACCCGCGCTGCGGGCTGGAAGTGCTGCGGAAAATCGAGAATGTTGCGCACGGTCGCCGCACGGAACGAATAGATCGACTGCGCATCGTCCCCGACCACGGTGATGCCGCGGCCATCTGGTTTCAGCGCAAGGAGAATCGACGATTGCACTCGATTCGTATCCTGGTACTCATCGACCAGCACGTGATCGAAGCGATCGCCAACATCGCGCGCAATCGACGGCTCGGCGAGCATGTGTGTCCAGTAGAGGAGCAGGTCGTCGTAGTCGAGGACGTTCTGCGCCTGCTTGGCCATGACGTACGCCTCGAACAGCTTCGCGAGCTCCGTACTCCATTGCGCGCACCACGGATACGCCTGCGCGAGCACGTCGTCGAGCGCAGCCTCGCCGTTGACGACGCGCGAATAGATCGCGATGCACGTGCCCTTGGCCGGGAAGCGACGCTTCGTGGCCGACAGCCCGAGATCGTGCCGAACGATGTCGAGCAGATCCTCGGCGTCGCCGCGATCCAGGATGCTGAAAGAGTCGTTGAGACCGATGCGCTCGGCGTACTGTCGAAGCAGGCGCGCACCAACGCTATGGAATGTTCCCGCCCACGGCAATGTGCCCGGCTGGCGCGCCGACGCCACGCCAGGCACGCGATGGAGAAACTGCCCCGCGCGCCGTTCGAGCGCCTCGGCGGCGCGGCGCGAGAACGTGAGCAGCAGGATGCGCTGCGGATCGGCGCCGTTCGCGATCAGATGCGCGGCGCGACACGCGAGCGTGCTCGTCTTGCCGGAGCCAGCGCCGGCAATGATCAGCAGCGGTCCGCGGTCATTCGCGGTGGGGCCGACACCATGCTCTACCGCTAGGCGTTGCTGCGCGTTCAGCGAAGCGAGGTAGTCGGGGACGTGCGTTGTCGTTGCCGGAAGTTTTGCGACGGCTGGCGGCCGATAGGCGAGCATCGAGTCACTGGATCCGAGATCGGGAAGCACGCACGTTTACGCTGCAACGCGCAGCGAACGAACGTTCGACCGGAGGATAACATCGATCTTTGCCAGATGGCATTCCGCTGAGTATTCGATTCCGCGCGTCTACACTTGCATCTCGGCTTTCGGGCGAAGGCCGCCGCGTCCCGTCGAGGCCACAACTGGAGGCAATCATGACGTTTTCGTGCAAGCGATCTTTGCTGGGCATCCTCGCGCTCAGCGCGCTGTTGACGATGGGAACAGCCTACGGGGCCGGCAGGTACGTTCTGATCAGCCATGCGCCCGACTCCGATTCATGGTGGAACGTGATCAAGAATTCGATCAAGCAGGCGGGCGAGGATTACGACGTCACGGTCGACTACCGCAACCCGCCGTCCGGCGATCTCGCCGACATGGCGCGACTGATCGAGCAGGCGGCAGCCGCCGACTACGACGGTGTGATCACGACGATCGCCGACTACAACGTGCTGCAAGGCGCCATCGGCAAGGTCACCGCGAAGAAGATTCCGCTGATCACGATCAACTCCGGAACCACCGAGCAGAGCGAAAAGCTCGGTGCGATCATGCACGTGGGGCAGCCCGAGTACGCCGCGGGCAAAGGTGCTGGCGAGCGCGCCAAGGCCGCGGGCGTGAAGAGCTTCCTGTGCGTCAACCACTACGCGACGAACCCGGCGAGCTTCGAGCGCTGTCGCGGGTTCGCTGAGGCCATCGGCGCCGACTACAAGAAGTCGACGCTCGACGTGGGCGACGACCCGACGACGATCGAATCGAAGGTCTCCGCGTATTTGCGCCAGCACCCCGAGACCAACGGCGTGCTGGCCCTTGGACCGACGTCAGCCAGCCCCACGATCAGGGCGCTCGAAAAATCGGGAAAGGCCGGCAAGCTCTGGATGGCGACCTTCGATCTGTCCGACGACATCAGCAAGGCGATCAAGTCGGGCACGGTGAAGTTCGCGATCGATCAGCAGCCGTATCTGCAGGGATACATCCCGGTGGCCGTGCTTGCGACGATGAAGCAGATGAAGACCACCGACCTCAAGAAGGTCGCCGACGCGGTCAAGGCCGATCCGAAGACGAAGAAGCGCTTCGATGAATACGGGCTCGTGCCCAACTATGGCCCGCGCCACATCTCGTCGGGTCCGGGCTTCATCACGAAAGACAACATCGCCAAGGTCGAGAAGTACGCCGGGCAATATCGCTGACGCGCCGCACGGAGACGGCGTTGGCCGGTCCCGACACTTCGTCGCCCGTCATTCGCGCGACGCACGCGCCGTCGTCCGACGAGCGCGTGCGCGACATCGGTGCATTGCGCCGCTTCCTGGCGCGTCCGGAATTCGGCTCAATCTCCGGCGCGGTCCTGGTGTTCGTGCTGTTCGGACTGGTGGCAGGCGACTCCGGCATGTTCAGTGCCGAGGGCATCGTCAACTGGGCGACCGTCGCCGCATTCCTCGGCATCCTCGCCGTAGGTGCGGCGCTGTTGATGATCGGCGGCGAGTTCGATCTGTCGATCGGCTCGATGATCGGCTTCGCGGGCATGATGCTCGCGATTCCCGCGCTGTATTGGGGTTGGCCGCTGTGGCTCGCCGCGGTCTTCACGTTCGCGCTGTGCGCGGCACTCGGCATGCTGAACGGCTGCCTGGTCGTGCGCACCGGGCTGCCGAGCTTCATCGTCACGCTCGCGTTCTACTTCATCCTGCGCGGCCTGAGCCTCGCGCTGTCGACGATGCTCACCGGCAAGACGATCATCAGCAGCAACGAGGGCGTGGCGCTGCGCGACCTCGCGACTCGCGACCCTCTGTTCTCGACGCTCTTCTCGGGCCACGTGCTGACCGGCCTCTTCGACACGATGGCGCGCTGGGGCTGGATCGCGGCGAAAGACAACGGCAGCGCACTTGCCATCGGCGTGCCGAAGGTGATCGTGTGGTGGCTGCTGCTCACCGCGATCGGCGGTTTCGTGCTCGCCAGAACGCGCCGCGGCAACTGGATCCTCGCCGTCGGCGGCGATGCGAATGCGGCGAAGAACACCGGCGTGCCGGTCGCACGCGTCAAGGTCGGCCTGTTCGTCGTGACGGCGCTCTGCTCGGGACTGTTCGCCGTGCTGCAGGTCGCCGACGCCGGCTCGGCCGCGGCCGATCGCGGATTGCAGAAGGAGTTCGAGGCGATCATCGCCGCCGTCATCGGCGGCTGCCTGTTGAGCGGCGGCTACGGCTCGGTCGTGGGCGCCTCGATCGGCGCGCTGATCTTCGGCGTCGTGCAGATCGGCATCGGCTACACCAGCATCGACAACAACTGGTACCGCGTCTTCCTGGGTGGCATGCTGCTCGCCGCCGTGGTGTTCAACACGTACGTGCGCACGCGCGTCGCGCTGGGTCGCCGGTGAAGAGCGTAAATCGGGGTCAGAGATGTATTTCGCGGCACGGCATTCGGGACTGGGAAGACCTCGCGCGCGAAATACATCTCTGACCCCGATTTACAGTGTGACTCCAATTTACATATGACCGCGGATTACATCGTCCAGCTCGAGGACATCAGCAAGTTCTTCGGGTCGGTGATCGCGCTGAACGGCGTGACGCTGCGCCTGCGGCGCGGCGAGGTGCATTGTCTCCTCGGCGACAACGGCGCGGGCAAGAGCACGCTGATCAAGACGCTCGCGGGCGTGCATCCGCCCGACCGCGGCGAGTACCTCGTCGACGGGCGGCGGATGCGCTTCAAGTCGCCGCGCGAGGCACTCGATCTCGGCATCGCCACCGTCTACCAGGATCTGGCGCTCGTCCCGCTGATGAGCGTCGCGCGCAACTTTGTCATGGGACGCGAGCCGCGGCGCCGGTTGTTCGGCCCGTTCCAGGTGATGGACCATGCACAGGCGGGCCGCACCGCGATCGAGAAGCTCGCGGAAATGGGTATCAGGATGCGCGACGCGAGCCAGGTCGTGGGCACGATGAGCGGCGGCGAACGGCAGTGCCTCGCCATCGCGCGCGCCATCTACTTCGGTGCGCGCGTGCTGATACTCGACGAGCCGACGGCAGCGCTCGGCGTCAGGCAGAGCGTGAACGTGCTGAAGCTCATCCACCGGGCTCGCACGAAGGGAATCTCGGTGATCTTCATCACGCACAATGTCAACCACGCCTACCCGGTCGCCGACACGTTCACGTTGCTGAACCGCGGCAAGTCGCTCGGCACGTTCGCCAAGCGCGACGTGACGAAGGCCCAGGTGCTCGACATGATGGCGGGCGGCGCCGAGATGCAGGCGCTGATGGCGGACCTGGAAGGCGTGACGATGTAGCGGCGCTGCCTGGACGACTTCTTTCGCAGCGGCGTCATGGCCGAGGTCCGGAAGCGCGGCCTCTCCCCTGGCCACACGGGTCGTCATCGCTGCGGCCCGGCATCTTTAGCGATGTTGCACGGGTCGCTCAAATGGCGGACGATGCGCGCTGGCCGTCGGTGCCACGTCGGTGCCGATCTGCCTGCCGGTGTGCTTGCGGGCATCTCGGCATGGCCTCCCGCCTCCGGTTGACGAGCGCCTGAATGACGACTGAGATCAGGTTTCGGGTCTTCACCAATCTGTACAAGGACTCGGTCGCGCTGATGCAGGTCGGCGCGGCGCTGCGGCAGCGGCCCGGCATCGTCGAGGCGTCCTGCATCATGGCCACGCCGGCCAACCTCGCACAGTTGCAGCACGCCGACCTGTCGGTCGACGCCGATGCCCATCCTTCGGATCTGCTGGTCGTCGTTCGCGGCGAGGCGCAAGCGTGCGACGACGCGATCGACGCCGCGCAGGCGCTGCTGCAGGGCGCACCGCGAGAGGCCGATCAACGCGACGACGCCTACTCGATGCCGCTGACGAGCATCGCCGCGGCCATCGAGCAAACGCCGGATGCCGATCTCGCGCTCATCTCCGTCCCCGGCGACTACGCCGCCGCCGAGGCGATGAAGGCGCTGTCGCTGGGATTGCACGTGATGCTGTTCTCGGACAACGTCGGCGTCGACCAGGAAGTCGCTGTCAAGCGCCATGCGGAGGAGCGCGGCCTGCTCGTGATGGGTCCCGATTGCGGAACCGCCATCATCAACGGCATCCCGCTCGGTTTCGCCAACGTCGTTCGACGCGGCGACATCGGCCTCGTCGCGGCGTCCGGCACGGGTCTGCAGGAGGTGACCTGCCGCATTCACAACCGCGGCGCCGGTGTGAGCCAGGCGATCGGAACCGGCGGCCGCGATCTTCGTGACGAGATCGGCGGGCTCACGATGCTCGCCGCGCTGAAAGCACTTGCCGATGATGACCGGACGCGCGTGATCGTGCTGATCTCGAAGCCGCCGTCGCCGACGGTCGCCTCGCGCATCCTCGCGCTCGCCGCAGGCTCGGGCAAGCCGACGGTCGTGCATTTTCTCGGTGCGGCCCCCGGTACCGTGCAGGGCGCGCGCCTGCATGCGGCCCAATCATTGGCGGACGCCGCCGACATTGCGGTGGCGCTGTCGCGGGGCAGCGAGCGCGCGTCCGCGTCCGCCATCGCGGCGAACGACGCGAGCGCCGATCGCGTCCACGTGGTCGACGGCGTCGCGAACACGCAGCGCACCGTCCGCGGGCTCTTTACCGGCGGGACCTTCTGCTACGAGGCGCAGCTCGCGTTCCTCCACCGCGGGTTGGCATGCCGGTCGAACGCACCGGTGCATGGCGCGCTGCCGCTCGACGGGTCGACCGCCGATCACGTCTTCATCGACATGGGCGACGACGAATACACGCGCGGGCGGCCGCACCCGATGATCGATCCGTCGCTGCGCAACGCCGCGATCCGCGAAGCCGCCGACGATCCGGCAGTCGCCCTGCTGCTGTTCGACCTCGTGCTCGGCTTCGGGTCGCATCCGAGCCCGGCCGACGAGCTCGCCGACGCGTTGCGCGACGCCCAGCGCGCGGCCGCGCTCGGGGGACGCAAGCTGGTGCCGATCGGTCACGTCTGCGGCACCGATGGCGATCCGCAGGACCGGGCGGTGCAGATCCGCACGCTCGCGTCCGCCGGCGCGATCGTCGCCGACAGCAACATCGAGGCTGCGTCGCTTGCCGCGCAGCTCGCGCTGCGTCTTGCGCAGCGGCACGCGGCGAGAATGCCATGAAGGCGCTGTTCAAGGACACGTTGAAAGTCGTCAACGTCGGCCTCGCCGGTTTCGGCGACAACGTCACTGCCGCCGGCGGTGCTTGCATCGCGACGGCCTGGCAGCCGCCCGCGCTGGGCGATCGCGATGCGGGCTGGGCGCTCGCGCAGATCTTCGACGATGCAGTCGTCGACCACGCGAACGCGGTTGCATTCGCGCGCTTTCTCGAAGCCAATCCCGTGCTGACCGACGTCGCGGTCGCCCGCGATGTCATCGCCGCAATGGGCTCCGGTCGCCGGCTGATCCTGCACGCCGGACCGCCGATCGCGTGGGCCGCGATGTGCGGGCCGATGCGCGGCGCGGTGCTGGGTGCCGTGCTGCTCGAAGGATGGGCCGACACGATCGACGCCGCCACGCGCCTGGTGGATGCGGGAAAGATCGCGCTCGAGCCGTGCCACCACCATGGCGCCGTCGGACCGATGGCCGGCATCATCAGCCCGTCGATGCCGGTGTGGGTCGTCGAAAACGCGACGGGCGGAAACCGCGCTTACAGCAACTTCAACGAAGGTCTCGGCAAGGTGCTGCGCTTCGGTGCGCACGACCGCAGCGTTCTCGACCGTCTTCGCTTCATCGCGAGCGACGTCGCACCGGCGCTGCGCGCGGCCGTCAGGCAGCTCGGAAGGATCGAGCTCAAGCCGCTGATGGCGCAGGCGCTGAACATGGGCGATGAAGTGCACAACCGCAACGCCGCGGCGACGTCGCTGCTGTTCAAGCAGCTCACGCCGGCCGTGCTCACCTCAGACATCCCGCGCGAGCGCGCCCTCGCGGCACTGAATTTCATCGCCGGCAACGACCACTTCTTCCTCAACCTGTCGATGGCCGCGTGCAAGGCGATGCTCGATGCCGCGGCCGGCGTGCCCGCGAGCTCGATGGTCACCGCGATGTCGCGCAACGGCGTCAATTTCGGCATTCGCCTGTCGGGGACCGGCGAGCGATGGTTCGAAGCGCCTGCGAATCCCGTCGACGGCCTCTACTTTCCCGGCTACTCGCGCGCCGATGCCGCCGCCGATCTCGGCGATTCGTCGATCACCGAGACGGCCGGCGTCGGTGGATTCGCGATGGCCGCGGCGCCGGCGATCGTGAAGTTCGTCGGCGGCACGGCGGCGGACGCGCTGCACCACAGTCTGCGCATGCGCGCGATCACGCTCGGCGCAAACCCGTCGTTCACGCTGCCTGCGCTCGACTTCGCCGCGGTGGCCGCGGGCATCGACGCGCGCAAGGTCGTCGATCGCGGCATCCTGCCGGTGATCAACAGCGGCATCGCGCATCGCGAGCCAGGCGTGGGTCAGATCGGCGCCGGCATCACGTCCGCGCCGATGGCGTGCTTCAGCGCGGCCGTGAAAGCGCTTGCGGGCGACCTGCGGGCGATTCCCTCACGCCAACCCTCTCCCCGCACGCGGGGAGAGGGAGCCGAGCGGTAGCGAGGCGGGTGAGGGGCGCCATGATCGACCTATGACCGATCGGATCGCCGTCGTCGCGGTGGGTGGCAACGCGCTGATCCGCGATGACGCGCACACCGCGCTCAACGATCAATACGATGCCGTGTGCGCGACGGCGGCGCACATCGTCGACATGGTCGTTGCGGGCTGGAACATCGTGGTGACGCACGGCAACGGGCCGCAGGTCGGTTTCATCCTGCGCCGCTCCGAGATCGCCGATGGACAGGTGCCGACGGTGCCGATCCGCTATGCGGTCGGCGACACGCAGGGTGCGATCGGCTTCATGTTCCAGAACGCGCTAGGCAACGCGCTTCGCCGCCGCCGCATTGACAAGCCCGTCGTCACGCTGGTGACGCAGACACTCGTCGACCACGACGATCCGGCGTTCACCCATCCCGACAAGCCCGTCGGCTCGTTCCTGACCGAGGACATCGCGCGCGGGCTCGAGCGCGAGCTCGGCTGGTCGATCATGCGCGACGGCGATCGCGGATGGCGCCGATGCGTCGCCTCGCCGCAGCCGTTGCGCATCGTCGAGGCGCCGATCGTTGCGCGGCTCGCGCGCGACGGCGTGCTGGTCATCGCCTGCGGCGGCGGCGGCATCGCGGTCGAGCAGACGGCCGGTGGCGAACTGCAAGGCGTCGAGGCCGTCGTCGACAAGGATCGTGCGTCGGCGCTGCTCGCCATCGAATTGAGCGCCGATCTGTTGATGATCCCCACCGGCGTGGAGCGCGTCGCGATCCGCTTCGGAGCGCCGGATCAGCAATGGCTCGACCGAATCGGCATCGAGCAGGCCGAGCGCTTCGCCGCTCAGGGCCATTTCGGAGAAGGCAGCATGCGGCCCAAGATCGAAGCGCTGCTGACGTTCGTCAGGAAACGCCACGGCGGCCGCGGCGTGATCACGAATCCGGAGAACATCGCGCGGGCGTTGCGCGGCGAGACCGGCACGTGGATCGAGAGCTGAGGAAACGGGGCGTGCAATGACGAACGACGTGCTCTTCGCGGTCAACGGTACGCTGATGCGCGGGCTCGCGCTCAACGCGAACCTCGTCACTGCCGGCGCGACGTTCGTGCGCGACGACGAGACCGATGCGTGCTACCGCATCTGGTCGATCGACGACCGGCATCCGGCGATGCTGCGCACGCCCGGTGAAGGCACGAACGTCGCCGTCGAGGTGTGGCAGGTCCCCGTCGCGGGGCTCGTGAGCATCCTGCTCGCCGAACCCCCGGGGCTCGCGGTCGGCAAGGTCGTTCTGCGCGACGGATCGATCGTGCTCGGCGTGCTGGGCGAACCGTTTCTTTGCGAGGGCAAGCGCGAAATCACGGAGTACGGCGGCTGGCGCGCGTACATGGCGTCGAAAGGCCGGCACACAACGTAAAGGGAGATCACGAACATGGCGACACTGAGTGCGGTACCGGCAGGTCCCCGGCTGTGGGTGATTGGCGACCTGAACGGGTTCTTCGGTTTGTTCACGAACGTGCTGCTCAACGTCATCGTGCTCACCGGCTTGTGCCTCGGCGTCGTTCAGCTTCCCGCCGACACCGTGTTCGGCCGCATCCTCCCGGCGCTCGGCATCGCGTTGCCGATCGGCAACCTGTTCTACGCGTACCTTGCCTGGCAACTCGGCAAGCAGGAAGGCCGCACCGACGTGACCGCGCTGCCGTACGGTCCGAGCGTGCCGCACATGTTCATCGTCGTGTTCCTGATCATGTTGCCGACGTACCTCGCGACGAAGGACCCGCTGGTCGCCTGGCGTGCCGGCCTCGCGTGGGCCTTCATCATCGGCGTCATCGTGCTGATCGGCGCCTTCGTGGGGCCGAAGATCCGCTCGCTCACTCCGCGCGCCGCGATGCTCGGCACGCTCGCCGGCATCTCGATCGCCTTCATCTCGATGCGCCCCGCGTTCCAGATGTGGGAAGTGCCATGGATCGGGTTCGTGTGCTTCGCGCTCGTCCTGATCGCGTGGACGGCCAACGTCCGCCTTCCCGGCGGCGTTCCGGGCGGGCTCGCGGCCGTGATCGTCGGCTCGGTGATCGGCTGGGTGGTGTCGCTGGTCGGCTGGAGCGATTACATGCAGCCCGCGGCGGTTGCGAAGTCGTTCGAGCAATTCGGGCTGCGTGTGCCGTTGCTGTCGGCGGACGTGTGGCAGGGACTGGCACAGGTCGCGCCGTTGCTCGTCACCGCCATTCCGCTTGGCATCTACAACTTCACCGAGGGAATGAACAACGTCGAAAGCGCTTCGGCCGCCGGCGACAACTACAACCTGCGCAAGGTGTTGCTGGCGGACGGCATCGGCGCCATCGTCGGCTCGGTGCTCGGCAGCCCGTTTCCGCCCGCCGTTTACATCGGCCATCCGGGCTGGAAGGCCGTCGGTGGACGCATCGGCTATTCGCTCGCGACCGGCATCGCCATCGCCATCGTCTGCTTCCTCGGCCTCACCGCGTTTCTGCTGGCGGTGATTCCGCTGGTCGCGATCCTGCCCATCCTGCTCTATATCGGTCTCGTGATCGGCGCGCAGGCGTTCCAGGTGACGCCGAAGAGCCACGCGCCCGCGGTCGTGCTCGCGCTGATTCCCAACATCGCCGAGTGGGCGAAGACGCAGATCGACGGCG
>DASSVX010000321.1:0-7942 GCA_035705655.1 Casimicrobiaceae bacterium | reverse complement strand
CGAAAAAACGGGGGGCCGAAGCCCCCCGCGAATCAACTGCGGTACTGCCGTTCTTCGTCGCTTATTTGAACCGATAGTTGACCTGGCCGTAGACGAAGCGGGCGCGCGGGTCGTAGTACGACGGATCGAAGCCCACGATGAACGTGCTCTGCTGGTTCGACACCGGCGGATTACGATCGAACAGGTTCTTCACGCCAAGCGTGAGCTTCAGGTTCTTGAAGCCCGTGTACGAGCCCTGCAGGTCCCACAGCGACAGCGAGCCCACCTTGCGCAGGTTGCCGTCGAGGTCGGTCTGCTGGTCGATGTACGACGTCTGGTACGTGTTGGCGATCGTCGCCGACCACGGACCGAGATCCCACGTTGCCGATACGTACTGTTTCCAGCGCGGCGTGATGCCCGTGACCACCTGCTGGTACGCGGTGCCGATCTGGCTCACGTACGAGCCGTCGTTCTGCTGGTTGTCGTACTTCGTGTAGTAGGTGCCCGAGCCGTCCAGCGAGATGCGGCCCCAGCTCATCGTCGGCGCGCGGTAATGCCCTTCGAGATCGATGCCTTCGATCTTCACCGTGCCGAGGTTGATGTACGTCTGCAGGATCGACGCGATGTGACCGGTCGCATCGCGCGTGACGAGGCCGCCGAACTGGCCGAGATCGCCGAGGATCGTGATCGGCGAAATGCCGTTCGTGATCGCGTTCGTCAGGTTGATCTTGAACCAGTCGACACTCATCGAGACATTGGGGATCGGCTCGAACACCACGCCGGCGGTCGTCTGCTCGGACGTCTCGGGCTTGAGATTCCGGTTGCCGCCGAACAGCACGTTGAACTGCGCATTGCAGTCGAACGTCTGGTCGTTGGTGATCGGACAGCGGACCGGGTCGGTAAGACCCGGCTGGCTGAGGCCCGCGATGTTCGGCGTGAAGAGCTGGTAGAGGCTCGGCGCGAGGAAGCCCGTACCGTAGGAGCCGCGCACCAGCAACGTGCGCGTCGGCTGCCAGCGCAGGCTGAACTTCGGATTGGTGGTGCTGCCGAAATCGCTGTAGTGGTCGTAGCGAACAGCGACGTCGGCTTCCAGGGTTTTCACGACCGGGATGTTGAACTCGGTGAACGCCGCCCATTGCTTGCGCGACCCTTCGACGTTCTTGATCTCGCCGCCGTAGCCGGTGATGAAGCCCGACTGAATCCCTTCGGCCATGTTCTGGACCAGCTCTTCCTTGCGCGCCTCGAGACCCACCGCCATCGCGAGCGGACCGGCCGGCAGCTTCCAGATTTCGCCGGAGGTCTTGATCTGCGCGCCGTAATTCTTCGACTTGCCGTCGATCGTATCGCCGACGAAATTGGTCGCGCGGAGCTGGTTGACGATGTCGGGGGTATTCGGCCCGAACAGGTTGACCGTCCCGCTGTTGAGCAGCGGCAACAGCAGCCGGTAATCCTGGAAGCCGCTGTTCAGGTGCTCGGTCGTGGTGCCTTCGGCGTAGAAGACCGAGCCGTCCCAGTCCCAATTCATCCAGCTGCCCTTGACGCCGAAGATGCCCTGCCAGTGCTCGTTGGTGTCGGTGGTGTCGCGGAAGCCGTTGTCGAACGTGCGATAGCGCACGTCGAGCGGCGTGCCGTCGATGCCGGCCGCCGCGGCGATGTTATGCGGGTAGAACGGGCTCGTCGGCTGCAGCGTAATCGTCGCGGCGAGATCGCCGCCCGGCCCGTAGGAAATGGCACTGGAGATCGGCCCCGGCTGGATGATGAGGTGCGTTTCTTCGTGCGTGTACAGCCCCTGCGCGTACAGTTGCCAGTCGTTGTTGATCTGGAATTTGCCGCCGCCGAAAAAGCTGTACGACTTGTCCTCGGGGATCATTTCCACGCCGCGCGCGGCCGACGGATCGAAGAAGCATCCGGTTCCGAGGATGTCGTCGTTGACGAAGATGCCCGGCGCGCAGGTTGCCGCACTGTTGGCGATGACCGCCGTACCGCTGCTATTGTTGACGACCCCGATGCGCGAGCCGTCGGTTCCCCTGGTTCGGATGTTGCCCGGATTCGTGTTGCTCGACAGACCAATGAGTCCGATTTCCGGCCGATAGGAGCTGTTCGAAAAGTCGCGGGCGGCCTGGTCGAGCGGCCTTTGCTCGTTGTACTGGCCGGAAAGGAAGACGTTGTAGCGATCCTTGCTGAGATCGCCGAAACCGGCCGAAGCGCTACCCTGCCATTGGTCGCCGCCGCCGCCGCGCGTCGGCGAGCCGTAGTAGCCGGTGACTTCCGCGCCGGTGTAATCCGACCGCGTGATGAAGTTGATGACGCCCGCGATGGCGTCGGAACCGTACACGGCCGATGCGCCGTCCTTCAGGATTTCCACGCGCTCGATCGCGTTGAAGGGAATCGACGAAAGCGTGACGCCCTGCACCCCCTGGATTTCGCCCGGGAAGCCTTCGATCCGATGCCCGTTGATCAGCACCAGCGTGCGGCCGCCGCCCAGACCGCGCAGCGACGCGGTTTGCGCGGAAAGCGTCGTTGCACCGACGGAATTTGCGATGCTGACTGCGCCAACGCTGTTATTTGCCGAAATCTGCTGCAGCAGTTCCATCGGCGTGGTGGCGCCCGACTTGTCGATCTGCTCGCGCGTGATCACCGTGACCGGCAATGCGCCTTCGCCCTCGACGCGCTTGATGTTCGAACCCGTGACCTCGACGCGGATGTCGGGCCGGGCCTCGGGTCTCGTGTTCGATGGCACGTCCGGATTGACCGCTTGCGCGAGTGCCCCGGACATCGCCATCGCGCCGCCGACGCCTGCGATGCAGGCGAGCGCGGCCGCGACCTTCTTGCGTTGGAAATTCATGTGGAAACCCCCAAAGGAAAGTGGTACTGGAAGGGACGAAATATTCGCCTTTCGGCACGCAGTAGCAACGTTACAACAGCGCCGTTTGAAGCGGCAATCAAACTCCCCGATTCCTTGCCCCTGAGCGGCACTTTTGTTGCAATTTCGTCAAATGCCCATTCGCCATGCCGCGCCGGAAGACCTCCCGGAAATCGTCGCGATCTACAACGCGTCGATCCCCGGGCGGATGGCGACGGCCGATCTCGCCCCGATCGGCGTCGCCGACCGCATGCAGTGGTTTGCCGAGTTCGATCCGCGCCGACGGCCGATCTTCGTGTCGTGCGCCGACGATGACCCGGCGCCCCGGGCCTGGCTGTCGCTGCGCTCGTTCTACGGGCGCCCGGCTTATGACGAAACGGTGGAAGTGGGTCTTTACACCGCCCCCACTGCGCAGCGCCGCGGGCATGGGCGGCGGCTCGTCGAGCACGCGCTGCGCGAGGCGCCTTCGCTCGGCATCACCACGCTCCTTGCCTTCACGTTCGCGCACAATGCGCCGAGCCTCGCGCTGTTTCGCAAGGCCGGGTTCGGCGACTGGGGAAGACTGCCGCGCGTGGCGAAGCTCGACGGCGTTCGCCGCGACGTGATCATCCTCGGGAGGGCGTTGTGACGGCGCAACAGCCGCGCCGCTGATGTCGAACGTTCGTTCGTTCCGGATCATGCACGCCAGCGCCGGCGACGTTGCCGATCTGCACACGCTGGTGCGGGCGCTCGCCGAATACGAGCGCCTCGCCCACCTTTGCACGTCGAGCGAGGGCGATCTCGCCGCCGCGTTGTTCGGCCCGCACCCGGTCGCCGAGGCGATGATTGCGCGTCTTGACGCGGAATCTCAGGATTGCATCGGATTCGCGTTGTTTTTTCATACTTACTCGACTTTCCTGGGCCGGCGGGGTCTATGGCTGGAGGATCTTTTCGTCAAGCCCGCCCACCGTGGCGCCGGCGTTGGACGGGCGCTGCTTGCGCGCCTTGCCGTCCTCGCGCGCGAGCGCGGCTGCGGCCGCTTCGAGTGGTCGGTCCTCGACTGGAACCGGTCGGCCATCGCGTTCTACGAAGGGATCGGCGCCACGGTCCTGTCCGACTGGCGGATCGCCCGCGTCACCGGCGACGCGCTCGCGCAGCTTGCCTCGGAGGCAGCCCCGCAAGCACCGGCCGGCGAAGCCGGATTGGCCGATCGGCGATAATCGCGTCTTTCGGTCCCGGCCCACGGGCGCGCCTCGCGCCTTCGCGGTCACCCCATGGATAACCTTCGTCTCCCGGTCCTCGCGATCGAAGCCGACTACTGGTCGCTGCGCTTCGTCGAGGAGACCTGCCAGTCGTATGCCGTTCGCAAGAACATTCCGCAGCCGCTCTCGGTTATCACCGATCACGGCGTCATGGCTTCCGTCTACGCCGACGGTGGCTACGGGTATGCGGCTAGCCCGGACACCTCCGAGGCGGGGCTTCGCAATGTCCTCGAGCGCGCCGCACGCTGGGCACGCGCCAGTGCCCGCTACGCGCTCGACGATTCGCGCACGCTGCCCCGCCCGGCGCCCCGCGGCGACTACGCGTCGCCGTCGATCGACGCCCCGTTGCCGTCGCGGCGCGAGTGGTACGAGCTGCTGCGACACGAATCCGAAGCAGCCGGCTGCGATCCGCGCATCGTCGATTGGGAAGCGCTCGTCGACGTGCGCAATGCGACGCACCGGCTGGTGACGAGCGAGGGCGGCGACGTCGTGCAGCGTTACCGCTTCCTGTTCCCGTCGCTCAGCGTCACCGCGCACGCCGACGGCGTGACGCAGCAGCGGTCGCTTAACGGCTATCGCGGCATCTGTCAGCAGGGTGGCGTCGAGATCCTCGCGCGGTTCGGCTTCGCAGGCGCCGGCCGCCGCGTCGCGGAGGAAGCGCTCGAGCTGCTCGCCGCGCCGAATTGCCCCTCGGAGCGCATGGACGTGCTGCTCGCGCCCGATCAGATGGTGCTGCAGATCCACGAGTCGATCGGCCATCCGCTCGAGCTCGACCGCATCCTCGGCGACGAGCGCAATTTCGCCGGCACGAGCTTCGTGACGCCGGAAATGTTCGGCACCTATCAATACGGGTCCGAGCGCCTCAACGTCACGTTCGATCCGACGCGGCCCGAGGAGCTCGCAAGCTATGCGTTCGACGACGAAGGCACGCGCGCCGAGCGAACGTATCTGATCCGTGATGGTGTCCTCGTGCGTCCGCTCGGCGGTGCGATCTCGCAGAAGCGGGCCGGCCTGCCGGGCGTGGCGAACGCGCGCGCCGACGGCTGGAACCGCCCGCCGATCGACCGCATGGCCAATCTCAATCTCGAGCCGGGCGATGCGACGCTCGACGAGCTCGTCGCGGGCATCGAGCGCGGCGTCATGATGGAGACGAACTCGTCGTGGTCGATCGACGATTCGCGCAACAAGTTCCAGTTCGGCTGTGAACGCGCGCGATTGATCGAGAACGGCGCGCTCGGCGCGGTGGTGAAGAATCCGAACTACCGCGGGATCAGCGCCCAGTTCTGGCGCAGCCTCGCGCGGGTCGGCAACGCCGACACGATTCGCGTGCTCGGCACGCCGTACTGCGGCAAGGGCGAGCCGGGGCAGACGATTCGCGTCGGCCACGCGTCGCCCGCGTGCGTGTTCACGAACGTCGACGTGTTCGGGGGCGAATCGTGAGCTCCGAGGGACAGCCTGGCGAGGGCACGATGGAAGCGTACTTCAGCGCGCTTGCTGCGGGCGTCGATCGCGCGCTCGGGGCCGGCGAGTCGTACACGCTCGACTTTGCCGCGGAGGCGACCGACTTCGTGCGCATGAATCGCGGCAAGGTGCGCCAGCCGGGGCACGTCGAGCAGTGCTACGTCGACCTGCGCCTGATTCGCGGCGCGCGTCATGCGTCGCACCTCTTGTCGCTGACCGGCGATGTCGCGGCCGATGCGCGCATCGTCGACGCGGCGCTCGCCGGATTGCGCGACGCGCTGCCCGAGTTGCACGACGATCCGCATCTGTTGCTGCCCGATGTCGTCGCGTCGTCGCGCAGCGAGTGCTGCGAGACGATGCCCGCACCCGAAGCGATGATCGATGCGCTGCTGACGATGGGCCGCGGGCAGGACCTCGTCGGCATGCTCGCCGCCGGTCCCGTTTATCGCGGCTTCGCGAACGCGCAAGGCCAGCGCAACTGGCATGCGACGACGACGTTCAACCTGCAATGGAGCCTTTATCACCGCGCCGACAAGGCGGTCAAGTCGTCGTATACGGGCTTTGCATGGCGCGATGCCGAGCTGCAGGCGAAGATGGCCGAAGCGATCGAGCAGCTCGCGCTGATCAGCCGCCCGCCGAAAGCGCTCGCGCCGGGAAAATACCGCGCGTATCTGCCGCCCGCCGCGCTGCAGGAAGTCACCGACCTGCTCGCGTGGGGTGGATTCTCGGCACGCGCGCTCGCAACGCAGCAAAGTCCGCTCGCGAAAATGCGCGCGAACGCGCGGCTCGACCCGCGCGTGTCGATGAGCGAGGACATCGCATCCGGTGTCGCTCCCGCATTCCAGGCCGAGGGCTTTGCGCGGCCCGGCGCCGTTCCGCTGATCGTCGCCGGCGAACTTGCCGGCTCGCTCGTGTCGCCCCGCACCGCGCGCGAGTTCGATCTACTCACCAACGGCGCGAACGGCGGCGAATCGCCGGAGGCGCTTTCGCTGGCGGGCGGCGAGCTCGCGGCCGGCGATGCGCTCGGCGCACTCGATACCGGCCTCGCCATCGGCAACCTGTGGTACCTCAACTTCTCCGATCGTCCGGCGTGCCGGATGACGGGGATGACGCGCTTCGCGACGTTCTGGGTCGAAAACGGAAAGATCGTGGCACCGGTGAACGTGCTGCGCTTCGACGACACGATCTACCGCATGCTCGGCGACAATCTCGAGGCGCTTACCGCCGAGCGCGAGCTGCTGCTCGAAGCGAACAGCTACGGCTCGCGCATGCTTTCGAGTGTGCGGCTGCCCGGCGTGCTGCTGTCCGGGATGAACTTCACGCTGTAAACAATTGGGGTCAGAGCTGTAATTATTCCGCGGAACGAATAATTACAGCTCTGACCCCAATTCAGCGGCCCCAGCGCAACGCGAGTGGCGCCGCTTCGGCGGCCAGCGCGAGCAACCCGCGGCGGGTCGCCGGATGCAACGGCGCCAGCGGATGGCGCACGGCGTCCGACCTGATGACGCCGCCTTCCATCATCACCGTCTTCGTCGCGCGCAGTCCGCATTGTCGATTTTCGTAGTTCACGAGCGGCAGGATGCGCGCATACGCGTCGGCCGCGTCGCTGGTGCGACCGGCAAGGAAGTCGACGACGACCGGACGGATGAGGTCGGGGAGCAATGCGCTCGGCATCGTGCCCCGTGCGCCCGCCTCGAGATCGGCCATCAGCGTGATCGATTCCTCGCCGTCGAAGGGTCCCGCGATCGCGTCGCCCCCCGCCTCGATCAGGCTGCGCAGCTTCGCGGCCGCGCCGGGCACTTCGATCTTGAAATGACGAACCGATGGCACCTCATGGCACAGGCGCACGAGCAGCGGCACGGGCAGGTTCACGCCGGACAGCGGCGCGTCCTGCACCATGATCGGCAGGTCGACGGCCCCGGCGATGCGCGCGTAATGCTCGACGACGCCGTTGTCGTCGGCGCGCAATGCCGTGCCGTGATACGGCGGCATCAGCATCAGCATCGACGCTCCGGCCGCCGCGGCCGCACGCGCGCGTTCGATCGCGACGCGCGTGCTGAAATGGCTGCACGTGACGATGACCGGCACACGGCCGGCGACGTGCGCGAGGCACAGCGCAAGCAGCGTGTCGCGCTCGGCATCCGAAAGCAGGAACTGCTCCGAGTAATTGGCGAGGATGCAGATGCCGTCGACGCTTTGGTCGATCATGCAATCGAGCACTCGCCGCTGGCCGTCGAGGTCGAGGCCGCCGTCGTCGTCGAACGGCGTGGGCGCAATCGGATAGACGCCCGTCGGCCGCGCATCCGTCATGATGCGTGCGCCGGGTGGTCGTGCAAGGGTTCGCGTCGGCAGCGCTTCATGGTTTCGCCTCCGGTGATGGTTCGAACGTGCGAATCTA
>DASSVX010000320.1:0-15474 GCA_035705655.1 Casimicrobiaceae bacterium | reverse complement strand
ACGAGCAGCGCGGATTCGCCGGCATGGAACAGCAGGTATTTGCTGCGCTGGTCGACGCGATCGATCGTGCGTCCGCGCATGCGCGCGTCGGAGGTCTGCGGGAACCGGCCAGCGCGTCCGCGAGTCGTACACGTCGATCCGGGCCACGCGCCGTCCGGTCACGCGCGGCGCAATACCGCGCCGGGTCGTTTCGACTTCCGGGAGTTCGGGCATCCTCGAGCGGTAGCGACGAAGGCCGTCGGGCGCCTCGCGTGAGGCGCGCGGCGAGACGTGTCGCGGGCAATTTGTGAGCGTCGCGACTATGGCTTAATCTTCCGCGATCCCCTGGTGTCGCATCACTGGAATCCCATGACGACTGTCCGTTTTTCACTGCGCGCCGCCTTCGCCGCCGCCATCCTGACGCTCGCGGCGTCGGCGCCGGCCTGGGCGGCCGAGCCCGCCGATGCGCCCGCCTCGCCCAGTGCGCCGGCCGCCGGCGTCGAGCTCAACGCCGATCTTTTCTATCGCCTGCTGCTCGGCGACGTTGCGTTGCAGCGCGGTGATCTCGCGGTTTCCGCGCGCGCCTATCTCGACGCAGCGCGCTCGACGCAGGACGCGCGGCTCGCCGAGCGCGCAACCGAGGTGTCGATCGCGGCGCGCGATCGCGCGCTCGTCCACGATGCAGCCAACCTGTGGGCGCGGCTCGACCCGTCCGCCGAACGGCCGAAGCACGTGCTCGCGGCGCTCGAATCGAACAACAACACGGGCGCCATTCCGAGCACGGCCTCCAACGACGAGCTTCGAGCGCGCATCGAGCACGTGCTCGCGAACGCGGCATTGACCGGCCCGGGCGTGGGCGACGTGTTCATGCAGATCAACCGGCTCTTTTCCGAGCAATCGGACAAGCGCGCGGTGCTGGCGCTGGTGCGCGAGGTGGCGAAACCGTATCCAAAAACGCCCGAAGCGCATTACGCCGTCGCAATGGCGGCATTCGGCGTGGGCGCCGACGATGCGGCAAGCGCCAGGGAAGCGCGCGAGGAGGTCGACCGGGCGCTCGAACTGCGGCCCGCGTGGGAACGCGCGGCGATCCTCAAGGCGGAGATCGCCGCCCGCACCTCGCCGCAGGACGCCCTGAAGGTGCTCGAGACGTTCGTGGCCGCCAATCCCGATGCGAAGAGCGCCGCGGGCGCCCTCGCGCAGCGCTACGTCGATCGCAAGCGCTACAGCGACGCACGTGCACTGATGCAGCGGCTGTGGGATCGCGACCGCGACTCGCGCGATCTCGAATTCGCCGTCGCGACGATCGCCCTCGAGATGAAGGATTATCCCGAAGCGTCGCGCCTGCTCGAGGACCTCAAGTCCGCCGGCTACGGCGAGCCGGGCGTGATCGATCTCTACCTCGCGCAGCTCGCCGAGGAGACGCGGCAATGGACGAAGGCGATCGAGCACTACCAGGCGGTCACCGACGGCGACCGCGCCTGGCTCTCGAAGCTGCGGATCGGCGCGATGTACGCAAAGCAGGGTCAGCTCGCGAAGGGCCGCCAGTGGCTTGCGAGCCTCACCGCCGTGACGCGCGACCAGAAGGTGCAGCTTACGCAGGCCGAAGCGCAGCTTCTGCGCGATGCCGGCGACGATGCCGGCGCATACGAGCTCCTCGTGCACGGCCTCGCCGACAATCCGGGGGCGCCCGACCTCATCTACGACCTCGCGATGGCTGCCGAAAAGCTCGACAAGGTCGACGAGGCCGAATCGAAGCTGAAAGAGCTCGTCGCGCTGCGCCCCGACGATGCGCAGGCGCTGAACGCGCTCGGTTACACGCTCGTCGACAAGACGTCGCGCACCGGCGAGGGTCTCGCGCTCATCCAGCGCGCGCACAAGATCTCGCCGGCCGATCCGTTCATCCTCGACAGCCTCGGCTGGGCGTTCTACCGGATGGGCCAGTTCGACGATGCCGAGCGCTACCTGCAACAGGCGCTCGAGGGCCGTCCCGACGCGGAGATCGCCGCGCATCTTGGCGAAGTGCTGTGGCGCAAGGGCGAGCACGAGAAGGCGCGCGAGGTATGGAAGGCGCAACTCGTCGCCAACCCCGACAATGTGCTGCTGAAGGAGACCGTGAAGCGTTTCGCGCCGTGAGCGAGGCGCTTGGATGAAGCGCGCGCTGGCCGTAATCGCGTTCGCGCTCGGCGCGTGTGCGTCGCTGCCTCCGCCGGGCGGCAACGAGGCACCGCTTGCCGCACCGGACACGCCGTTCGCGATCGCCGGACGCATTTCCGCGCGTCGCGGCGATGCGGGCGTGGCCGGCAGCTTTTCATGGCGGCACGAACCGGCGCACGACGCGATCGAACTGTCGACGCCGCTCGGACAGACGCTGGCGAGGCTCGACGGCGGTCCCACCGAGGTGACCGCGCAGCTCCAGGACGGGAGCACCCAAAGCGCGCCGACGTGGCGCGCGCTGACCGAACGCGCCTTCGGCGTCACGATCCCGATCGACGGGCTGGCGTCATGGATTCGCGCCCTCCCCCGGCCCGGCGCGCACTTCAACGTCGAGCGCGACGCCGCGGGCCGTGTCGCGCAACTGCGCCAGGATGGCTGGGACATCGGTTATGCGTACGCCGACGATCGTGCGGAAAAGCCGTTTCGCGTGACGCTGTCGTACCCCGGCGCCGAGCCGGTCGAGGTGCGCGTGGTTGTCGACCGGCGCGAATGACGGCCGTTTCGGCGCGACATGCAGACGCTCACGCTCGCCGCCCCGGCGAAGATCAACCTGTTCCTGCACGTCACCGGTCGACGCGCTGACGGTTACCACACGCTTGAATCGCTGCTGGTCCTGGTCGATCTCGCGGACAGCGTCGAGCTCACCGTGCGCGACGATGGAGCGATCCTGCGCAGCGCGCCGCTGGCCGGCGTTCCCGAGCGCGACGACCTTACGCTTCGTGCTGCGCATGCGCTGCGCGACGCCGCGCAGGCCATGCGCGGCGTGGCGATTCGCGTGGTGAAGCGCATTCCCCAGGGCGCGGGTCTCGGCGGCGGAAGCTCGGATGCCGCGACCGTGCTGCTTGGGTTGAACCGCCTGTGGTCGCTGCAGCTGTCGCGCGCCGAGTTGATGCGCATCGGCGCTCGATTGGGCGCCGACGTTCCCTTTTTCCTCGGCGAAGGCGCGGCACTCGCACGCGGCACGGGCGACGTGCTTGCATCGATGTCCGTGCCCGCCTGCTGGATAGCGCTCGCGATGCCGCGCGTGCACGTCGCGACCGCGTCCATTTTCGCGTCGCCCGAATTGACACGTTCGGCGCCGTCGGCGAAAATGGACGTCTTTTCCGAAGGTTACGGACACAACGATCTCGAGCCTGCTGCGGTCGCGAGGTTTCCGCAGGTGCGTGAGGCCGTGCAGGCATTGCGGCGAGCATCGCCGGCGTCGCGCATGACCGGGTCGGGCGCATGCGTCTTCGCGGTGTTTGCAAGCGAAGACGACGCGCGGCGCGCGCTGGCATCATTGCCGCCGGACGTGCCGGGTTGCATCGTGCGAACGTTGAACCGACATCCGTTGGCGTCGTTCGCAGCATGATCGGGCGGTTCGTCGCGACGGCGGGCCCGCGTGTGAGTTTCCGCTGGGGAGTCGCCAAGTTGGTTAAGGCACCGGATTTTGATTCCGGCATTCGAGGGTTCGAATCCTTCCTCCCCAGCCATTCCTGACCTGGCCCAACTCCACGTCCCGTGCACGCCACTTCGCGCGCGCTGATCCCGTCGTTTTCCAGCCGACCGATGGCCTTCGAGCGCATGCGCATATTCACGGGCAACGCGAACCCCCGGCTCGCCGAGGCCGTCTGCCGGCACCTCAACATCAGTCTCGGGCGTGCCGTCGTCGGCCGCTTTTCCGACGGCGAGGTGATGGTCGAACTGCTCGAAAACGTCCGCGGCCGCGACGTGTTCGTGCTGCAGTCGACCTGTGCGCCGACGAACGACAACCTGATGGAAGTCCTCGTCATGGTCGACGCGCTGAAGCGCGCGTCCGCGGCGCGCGTCACGGCCGCGATTCCGTATTTCGGCTATGCACGCCAGGACCGGCGGCCGCGCTCGGCGCGCGTGCCGATCACGGCGAAGGTGGTCGCTGACATGCTGGCAACCGTCGGCGTGGACCGGGTGATGGTGATGGACCTGCACGCCGACCAGATCCAGGGCTTCTTCAACATCCCGGTCGACAACATCTATGCAACGCCGGTGCTGCTCGGCGACCTGTGGAAGCGCAACTACGACAACCTGCTCGTCGTGTCGCCCGACGTCGGCGGCGTCGTTCGCGCACGCGCCATCGCGAAGCGCCTCGACTCCGACCTCGCCATCATCGACAAGCGGCGCCCGAAGGCGAACGTCGCCGAAGTGATGAACATCATCGGCGACGTCAACGGCCGCACGTGCGTGATCATGGACGACATCGTCGACACGGCCAACACGCTTTGCAAGGCGGCGACGGCGCTCAAGGAACACGGCGCGCAGAAGGTCGTCGCGTACTGCACGCACCCGGTGCTGTCGGGGGGCGCGGTTCCGCGCATCGCGGCTTCCGACATGGACGAGATCGTCGTCACCGACACGATTCCGCTGTCGGCCGATGCGCAGGCCTGCCCGAAGATCCGGCAACTGTCGTGCGCGCAGCTTCTTGCGGAGACGATGACGCGCATCTCGAACGAGGAATCGGTGTCCTCGCTCTTCACCGAGTAGGACGAAACACTCCCCCTGCTGACGATCCTCCATGCCCGATCCCATTGCACCCGACCTCGCCGGCAAGTCGGTTCTCGTCACCGGCGCGTCGACCGGCATCGGCGCCGCGGCGGCACGCGCATTCGCCGCCGCCGGATGCCGCGTCGCGATCCACTACAACGCAAGTCTCAACCGGGCCGAGGAAGTCGCGGCCGACGTCCGCTTTGCAGGCGCCGAGGCGTTTCTCGTCGGTGGCGATCTGCGCACGTCGGCGAAGGCACGCGAAGTCGTCGACGAGGCGGCCTCGCGATTCGGCGGCCTCGACATCCTGATCAACAATGCCGGCGGCCTCGTGCGTCGCGTGCCGATCGAGGAGATCGACGACGAGTTCTTCGACGCGGTGATCGATCTCAACGTCCGCTCGCTCGTCGCCTGCTGCTCGGCGGCGGTGCCGCACATGCGACGCGGCGGGCGCGGCAACATCGTCAACGTGACGTCGGTCGCCGCGCGCAGCGGCGGCGGCAACGGCGCCGCCATGTATGCGTCGGCGAAGGGCTTCGTGTCCACGTTCACGCACGGACTCGCGAAGGAGCTCGTCAAGCTCAACATACGGGTGAATGCGGTCTCGCCCGGCGTGATCGTCACGCCGTTTCACGAGCGCTACTCGACGCCGGCGATGCTCGAGGCGTCCAAGGCGAGCATTCCGATGAATCGCCTGGGAACGGCCGAGGAGTGCGCGGGTGCATTCCTCTATTTCGCGTCGGATGCGCTGTCGGGGTTCGTGACCGGGCAGATACTCGAAGTCAACGGCGGGCAGGTCATGCCGTGATCAGGGATCAGGGCTCGGATATCAGCGATCAGGAAGGCGCCACGAACCCGGCGGTAAGGGGATAGCTGGAGAGCGGCAAGCGTGGCAGATGCAACCAAAGGGGAGTTCGCAGCACTTGCGAATGCGTTGCGGTCGATGCATCGCGTGCTCGCGGAGCGCGTGCGTCGCGACCTCGAAGCGGAGCGCCAGAGCGTCATCCAGCCCGGCGCATGGCTTTCGATGCTCGTCGGCGAGCCGCAATTCGCATGGCTGCGCGCACTGTCCGAATTGATGGTCGACCTCGACGTGTTCCTCGAGGCCGATCCGCAGCCGGCCGACGACGACGCATCGGCGATCCGCGCGGAAGTCGAGCGCCTGATCGCGCCGTCGGCCGTGCCCGGCACCGAAAGCGACTTCGCGCGGCACTACTGGCGTTATGTGCATGACGAGCCGGCCGTCGCCGTGGTCCACGGTGAAATCCGCTCCGCGCTCGACCACCTGCCCCTGCCGGCGGACGTCGACGAGGCTGAGGCGCTGCACGAGCGCCATGCCTGGACCGAAGCACGGCGCCATCGCGGCTGACGGTTCGCCTTTTGCCAGTTCGCTTTTTGCTATACTGCAAGGCTTTTCTTCGCCGCGCGGCGAACCGCGCGCACGCGACCATCGCGGACGACCGGTAGCCAATCCGGAAGGCCGCAGACCACTTTCCACGAAGGAGTCGCCACCATGGCCACGATCGAATTCACGGCGTTCCCACGCAGCAGCGAAGGCCGCGCCGCCTCGCGCCGGATGCGCCGCACCGGAAAGGCTCCGGGCATCGTCTACGGCGGAGTCACCGCGCCGCAGCCCATCGAGCTCGACCACAATGCACTGATCCACGCGCTTCGCAACGAGGCATTCCACGCGTCGATCCTGACGATGAAGGTCGACGGCGCTTCGACGCAGGTGCTGCTGCGCGACGTGCAGATGCATCCGTTCAAGAACGAAGTGCTGCACGTCGACTTCCAGCGCATCGATCCGGCGCGCAAGATCCACATGAAGGTCCCGTTGCACTTCGTGAACGAGAGCGAGTCGCCGGCAGTGACGGCGCAGGGGGCGATCGTGAGCCACGTGATGACGGAAATCGACATCGCGTGCCTTCCGAAGGACCTGCCCGAATACATCGAGGTCGACCTCTCCGCCCTCGACACCGCGCATTCGCTGCACGTGTCCGGCGTCGTCCTGCCGGCGGGTGTGACCGTCGTGTCGCATCGCACCGGCGACCCGGTCGTCGCGACGGCCGTCGTGCCGAAGGCGGCCGCCGAAACCGAAACCGTTGCCGAGGGCGAAGCGGCTGCCGCCGCCGCACCCGCTGCGGAGGCGAAGCCCGCCGAAGCGAAGCCCGAGGAGAAGGGCGGCAAGAAGGAAGGCGGCAAGGACGACAGGAAGAAGTAATTCGTCCGCCAGACGATGCCCGTGCCGATACGCCTCGTCGCCGGCCTCGGCAATCCGGGGCGGGGCT
This sequence comes from Casimicrobiaceae bacterium, assembly GCA_035705655.1. Classification (GTDB taxonomy): domain Bacteria; phylum Pseudomonadota; class Gammaproteobacteria; order Burkholderiales; family Casimicrobiaceae; genus VBCG01. Next base: position 8,494 of record DASSVX010000320.1, on the reverse strand, counting down.
ACGCGGCGACGCGTCACAACGCGGGGTTCTGGTTCGCCGATGTCCTGGCGTCGAAGCTCGGTGCGGCGTTCGCGCACGAATCGAAGTTCGCGGCGGATGTCGCCCGCAGCAGTGAGCTCCGTATCGTCAAGCCGATGACGTTCATGAACCTCTCGGGGCGCTCCGTCGCGGGCATCGCGCGCTTCTTCGACATCGCGATGGACGCAATCCTCGTCGTGCACGACGAGCTCGACCTGCTGCCGGGCGAGGCGAAGCTGAAGCTCGGCGGCGGCGTCGCCGGCCATAACGGGCTTCGCGACATCAAGGCGCAACTCGGCAGCGCCGACTTCTGGCGGCTGCGCGTGGGCATCGGCCATCCGCGCAACTCCGCGTTCCCCGAGCGCGAGGTCGTCGATTACGTCCTGAAGCCGCCCGATGCCGGCGAGCGCGCCGACATCGACGCGGCGATCGATCGTGCGCTGCGGGCGGTGCCCGACATCCTGGCCGGCAACATGGAGCGCGCGATGATGGCGCTGCACACGCGGCCGCCCCAACCGCCCACGGAAGCGAAGCCGGAATGAGCCTGAAATGCGGCATCGTCGGCTTGCCCAATGTCGGCAAGTCGACGCTCTTCAACGCGCTGACGAAGGCCGGCATCGCGGCCGAGAACTATCCGTTCTGCACGATCGAGCCGAACGTCGGCATCGTCGAAGTGCCCGATGCGCGCCTTGCGGCACTCGCGGCCATCGCGAAACCGCAGAAGGTGATCCCGGCCGCCGTCGAATTCGTCGACATCGCGGGTCTCGTGGCGGGCGCGTCGAAGGGGGAAGGGCTCGGCAACCAGTTCCTCGCGAACATCCGCGAAACCGACGCCATCGCGCATGTCGTGCGTTGCTTCGAGGATCCGAACGTGGTCCACGTCGCCGGCAGGATCGATCCGATCGATGACATCGAGACGATCAACACCGAGCTTGCACTGGCGGACCTCGCCACGGTCGATCGGCAGCTGTCGAAGGTCGAGAAGGCGGCGCGCGGCGGCGGCGACAAGGAGGCGCAACGCAGCCTCGCCGTGCTGACGAAGGTTCGCGCGGCGCTGAACGAAGCGAGGCCCGCGCGCACCGCCGACCTCTACGACGAGGAGCGCGCACTTCTCGCGCCTTATTTCCTGCTGACGATGAAGCCGACGCTGTATGTCGCCAACGTCGCCGAGCATGGATTCGCCGGCAACCCGATGCTCGAGCGGCTGCGCGCTCGCGCGGCCGAGGAGGGTGCGCCGGTCGTCGCCATCAGTGCGGCGCTCGAAGCGCAGATCGCCGATCTCGACGCCGACGACAAGACGCTCTTTCTCGACGACATGGGCATGACCGAACCGGGGCTCGATCGGCTGATTCGCGCGGCTTACGAGCGCCTCGGGCTGCACACCTACTTCACCGCCGGGCCGAAGGAAGTGCGCGCCTGGACCATTCCCTTTCATGCGACTGCGGCGCAGGCCGCCGGCGTCATCCATACCGATTTCGAGCGCGGGTTCATTCGCGCCGAGGTGATCGCGTACGCCGATTACCTCGCGCACCACGGCGAGCAGGGTGCCAGGGAAGCGGGGAAGATGCGGCTCGAAGGCAAGGATTACATCGTGCGCGACGGCGACGTCATGCACTTCCGGTTCAACGTGTGAGCGGCGTGCGGCCGATCGGGCGAGCGCGGGCAGGAAGCCGGATCGCTCATGCCGTGCTCGTCGCATCCGCGCTGCTCGTCGGTGCATGCGCAAGCGTCGCGCTGCGCAACCCGCCGCGGATCGACGTCGTCGCCGTTGCGCTCGATCGCGTCGAAGGCCCCGACGCGTACTTCACCGTCGATCTCGCGCTCACCAATCGCGCAGACGAGCCGATTTCCATCGACGCGCTCGACGCCGCGCTGTCGATCGAAGGCGAGCAGGTCGGCGCGGCACACCTCGTCAATGGTCCGGTGCGTCTTCCCGCGAACGGGACCGCCGATGCAAAACTGACGGCGCATAGCGGAATGGACGCGATCCTGCGTGCCGTCGCCGCGGCAATGCGACGGGGTGCGACACTCCTCGCGCCCGGCGCGCGTCCGACGCTGCGTTACACGCTCGAGGGCGGTGCGAGCCTGCAGGGAGGCGGCCGCTTCCCATTCAGAAAGAGCGGCGAGCTCGGCGAGCGCAAGCCATGAAGCGGCTGCGGCGCGGATGAAGACGCTGCACTTCACCAAGATGGAAGGGCTCGGCAACGACTTCGTCGTCGTCGACGCAACCCGCACGCCGTTCGCGCTCGAAGCGGCCGACATCCGCCGCCTTGCCGATCGCCGCTTCGGTGTGGGCTGCGACCAGGTGCTCGTCGTCGAGCCCGCCCGCGAAGGCGGCGACTTCCGCTACCGGATCTTCAACGCCGACGGCGGCGAGGTCGAGCAGTGCGGCAACGGCGCGCGCTGCTTCGTCGTCTACGTGCGCGAGCACGGGCTCACCGGCAAGCGCGAGATCCGCGTCGAGACGGCGGGCGGCGTCATCGTGCCCCGTCTCGAGGATGACGGGGAGGTGAGCGTCGACATGGGCGTGCCGCGGTTTTCGCCGCGCGACGTGCCGTTCACCGGTGGCACCGGCGCCGTCGTCGAGGCGCTCGACGTTGGCGGCATGCTCGTGCAGATTTCCGCGTTGTCGATGGGCAATCCGCACGCGGTGCTGATCGTCGACGACGTGGAAAGCGCGCCGGTCGCAACGCTCGGTCCGCTGATCGAGCGCCATCCGCGCTTTCCCGCGCGCGTCAATGCGGGATTCATTCAGATTGTCGATCGCGCTACCATGCGGCTGCGCGTATTCGAGCGCGGCGCAGGCGAAACGCTCGCATGCGGAACGGGCGCGTGCGCGGCCGTCGTTGCGGGCCGGCGTCGCGGATTGCTGGACGAGCAGGTGCGGGTCATCACGCGCGGTGGCGCGCTTGCGATCCGCTGGGCGGGCGAGGGGAGTGCCGTCGTCATGAAGGGTCCGGCACGAACGGTCTTCGAAGGCGAATGGCGTTGTTAACGAACGGAAGAGGAAGTCGATGGACGCAAGCGCGGTCGCCGAGTACCTGAAGCAGAACCCGGCGTTCTTCGAGGATTACGCCGACGTCGTCGCCGAAATCTTCGTGCCGCACCCGCATGGCGGGCACGCGATCCCGATCGCCGAGCGGCAGATGCTCGCGTTGCGCGACAAGGTGTACGACCTCGAGCAGAAATTGCGCGAGCTCATCCGGCACGGCGCCGAAAACGATCAGATCGGCGAGAAGCTGCACCGCTCGACGCTCGCGCTTTTCAACGCGTCCGATCTCGAAACGACGCTCGCCGTGCTGTCGCACAGCCTGCGCGAGGACTTCGCGGTGCCGCAGGTCGCGATGCGCCTGTGGCCCGACGCCTCCCTGAACGTATCGCTGCCCGAGCTCGAGGAAACGGCGACGGAGGTTCGCGAGTATGCCGACCGGCTGCGCGCGCCGTATTGCGGACCCGAAGCGCTCGCGGCGGTGACGGGCTGGTTCGGCGCGCACAGCGCGGCGCAATCGTTCGCGTACCTGCCGCTTCGCACCGAAAAGACGTTCGGCCTGCTCGCCCTCGCGAGCGACGATGCGCGCCGCTTCCACGCGGGCATCGGCACCGTCTACCTGCTGCGTCTCGCGGAACTTGCGAGCGTTGCCATCGCGCGCTTCCTGAGGCGCTAGCGTGCCCAGGGCGCCGAAGCCGGTCGCAGTCATTCCGGCCGGGCATGCGGCAGTCGTCGACGCGTTCGCGCTGCATCTCGCGGCGCGTCCGCTGCATACGCGAAACGCTTATCTGCGCGATGTCGCGCAGCTTCTGGCACTTGCCGGCGATACGCCGGTGCACGAGCTCACCCGCCCGATGCTGATGCGCTTCGTCGCGGTGCTGCACGGGCGCGGATTGTCCGGGCGCAGCCTTGCGCGCACGCTCTCCGCGTGGCGGGCGTTCTATCGATTTCTCATCGAGCGCGATCGCGCGATCGCCGACGATCCCTGCGCGGGGATCAAGGCGCCGAAGTCGCCGAAGCGGCTGCCGTCGGCGCTATCGCCCGAGGAAGCCGCGCGGCTCGTTGCCATCGAAGGCGACGACCTGCTGGCGCTTCGCGACCGCGCGCTCTTCGAGCTGGCCTACTCGTCGGGATTGCGCCTGTCCGAGCTCGCGGGACTCGACGTTGCGGCATGCGACCTCGCCACCGGTGAAGTGCGCGTGTTCGGCAAGGGCAGCAAGGAGCGAATCGTGCCGGTGGGCGCGGCGGCGCGCGAAGCGATCACGCGCTGGCTCGGGATGCGTGCGAGCCATGCGGCGGCCGGGGAGGACGCGATGTTCGTCGGCCGCCACGGCCGGCGGCTGTCGGCGCGCGCGATCGAGCAGCGCCTCGCGGCCTGGGCCGTGCGACAGGGATTGGCGCGGCACGTGCATCCGCACATGCTGCGTCATTCGTTCGCCTCGCACGTACTGCAATCGTCGGGTGACCTGCGCGCGGTGCAGGAAATGCTCGGTCACGCGTCGATCGCCAGCACCCAGGTCTATACGCACCTCGATTTCCAGGCACTCGCGAAGGTGTACGACGCGGCGCACCCGCGCGCCAAGCGCAAATAGGCGCGCGGCGTTACGCGAGCGTGGCCGCGCGCCGGACGGGCCGTCGCGACGTCGCGAGCAGCGCGTGCACGACGTCGTAGAACGCGGCCACGACGCGCGCATCGCGCCGCTCGACGAGGCACGCGACGTGTGCGTGCGTTTCGACGTCGGCATCGACGATAGGCACGGTTTGCAGGCGTGGATCGGGCACGAACTCGATCTCCGACACCGCAGCGATGCCGAGGCCGCGGATCACCGCCTCGCGCACCGCCTCGCGACTTCCGATCTCCATCGCGATCGGCGGCGCCACCCCCGCATTGCGCAATGCGTCCTCCATCGCCTTGCGCGTCGTCGATCCCGGCTCGCGCACGATCATCGGCTCGCTCGCGAGCTCGGCGAGGCGCACGCCACGCCGGCGTGCGAGGCGATGCCCCTTCGGCACGAACAGCACGACGCGATGCGAGCGGAACGGCACGAAATGCAGCCGGGCATCGTGCGCGTATTGGGCGAGGACCGCGACGTCGGTCGACCGGTCGAGGAGACCCGCGACGATCTGCTCGGAATTGCCGAGCGACACGGCGAGGTCGATGGCCGGATGGCGCGCGTGGAACGCTGCGAGCATCTCCATCACGTGGTACGGACCCACCGCACCGACGCGCAACCGCCCGGCGCGCAGCTCGCCGGTGTTCTGCAATAGCGCGAGCGCCTCCTCCTCCTGCTCGAAGATCCGCTCGGCGATGCCGTAGAGCGCTTCGCCGGCGGCGGTCAGCGCGACATTGCGCCCGCGCCGCGTGAAGAGCTCGATCGCGTAGGTCTCCTCGAGCGCGCGCACCTGTGCAGTCACCGTGGGCTGGCTCACGTGCAGCGCGCGGGCGCCGGCGGTGAACCCGCGGTGGCGCGCGACGGCAAAGAACGAGCGCAGGTGGGCGAGACGCATAGCTTTCTTCTATGAGTCTGCCGCAAATTTTGTATTGGATCAATGCGCGCCACATCCCGATACTCCGGCCACTCGCATTCCACGAGGCGGTCCGATGGGGTGGACGTATCACAATCCTGTCGCGGTGACGTTCGGCAACGGCTCGCTCGACGGGCTTCGCGCGATCCTCGGGCCGCGCCGCGCCGTGGTCGTTGCGTTTCCCGAAGCCGCGTCGCTCGGCCACCTCGATGCGGTGCGCGGCCGCGCGGGCGCCGCGATTGCCGGGGTCATCGACGACGTCGAGCCCAATCCCGACGTGGTTCACCTGCGCGAATTGCACGCGCGGTTCTGGCGCGAGTTCGGTTCGTGCGACGCAATCGTCGCGCTCGGTGGCGGGAGCACGCTCGATACGGCCAAGGTGCTGGCGGTCACGCCGCCCGCGGGCGATTTCGACGCGCTCGTCGAGCGGCTCGCAGCGAATGAAGCGTTCGTGCCCGCGAGGGCGAAGGCGCTGATCGCCATTCCGACCACCGCCGGTACCGGCAGCGAAGTCACGCCGTGGGCAACCGTGTGGGATCGCGCATCGGGCCGCAAGCATTCGCTGCATCTGCGCGAGACCTGGCCCGAGGCCGCGATCGTCGATCCGCAGCTGACCGCGAGCGCGCCGCGCGCGATCACGCTGCAGTCGGGCCTCGACGCGCTGTCGCATTCGCTCGAAGCGATCTGGAACGTCAACGCGAACGGCGTCTCCGACGCGCTCGCCGTTTCCGCTGCGCGGCGCATGCTGCGCACGCTGCCGGAGCTCGTCGAGCGCCTTGCCGATGCGACGTTGCGCGAGCAGGCGTCGCTTGCCGCGCTCGAGGCGGGACTCGCGTTCTCGAACACGCGCACGGCGCTCGCGCATTCCATTTCGTACGAGATGACGCTGCGCCACGGCGTGCCGCATGGCATCGCCTGCTCGTTCACGCTGCCGCTCGTCCTCGAGCGTGCGATCGGCCGGCGCGCCGATCGCGACGCGGTGCTCGCCGGCGTCTTCGACGTTCCGCTTGCGCGCGCGCCGGAGCAGCTCTCGGCGTGGCTCGAGTCGCTCGGCGTCAGCACCCGCTTCGAAACCTATGGCGTCGCGGCCGGCGAGTCGCGCGCCATGATTGCCGGCGCGCTCGACGGAGCGCGCGGGCGCAATTTCATCGGGGCGGCATCCGGCTGACCTCAGCCGGCGGGAGGCGCTCCGCGTACTGAAGGAGGCAACGATGGATGCAGGGACGTTAGGCAATTCCGCGGTTCCGGCCGCGCCGCCCGCAACCGACGAGCGCAGCCGCCGGCTCGTCACGCTTGCGAGCCTGATCGGCACCACCGTCGAGTGGTACGACTTCTTCATCTACGGCACGATCACCGGACTCGTCTTCAACAAGCAGTTCTTCCCGAGCGACGACGTGTTCGTCTCGACGGCGCTTGCGTACACGGTGTACGCGGTCGGCTTCGTCACGCGTCCGGTCGGCGGCATCCTGTTCGGCCACTTCGGCGACCGCATCGGCCGCAAGCCGCTGCTCGTGCTGACGCTGCTGATCATGGGGATCTCGACGTTCCTGATCGGCCTCATTCCGAACTACAACGCGATCGGCATCGCGGCGCCGCTGCTGCTGCTGCTGCTGCGCCTGCTGCAGGGGATCGGGCTCGGCGGCGAATGGGGCGGTGCCGTGATCATGTCGTTCGAGTACGCGCCGAAAAACCGTCGAGGGTTCTACGCCTGCTTCCCGCAGGTGGGCCTCGCGATCGGGCTTTGCCTTGCAACGGGTGTCGTTGCGCTGCTCTCATGGACGCTCTCCGACGCCGCATTCCAGTCGTGGGGCTGGCGTGTCGCGTTCCTGCTGTCGATCGTGCTCGTGGTCGTCGGAATCTTCGTGCGGCTTCGCATCCTCGAAACGCCCGAGTTCACGAAGGTGCGCGAGGCGCACAAGATCGTGCCCGTGCCGATCGGCGAAGTGGTCCGCGACTACAAGAAGAACGTGCTGCTCGGCTGGGGCGCGCGCTGGATCGACGGGGTCGTGTTCAACGTCTACGCGGTGTTCACGATCGCCTACCTGGCGGGCATCCTGAAGTACGACAAGACCGCGATCCTCGTGTCGATCTCGCTTGCCGCGTTCGTGCTGATCTTCACGATTCCGGTCGCGTCGAAGTGGTCGGATCGCATCGGGCGGCGGAAGGTGTACGGCTGGGGCGCGTTCGCGTGCGGCGTCGTCGCGTTTCCGCTGATGTACGCGATGCATTACTCGGGCAGCGCGCTCGTTGCGGGGCTCGCGATCGTGCTGGCGCTCGGCGTGATCTATGCGCCGGTGTACGGACCCGAGTCGGCGCTCTTCTGCGAGCTGTTCGACACGCGGGTCCGTTACACGGGCATCTCCACGGTGTACCAGGTGTCGGGCATCGTCTCGAGCTCGATCACACCGCTGATCGCGACGACGCTGCTCAAATGGAACGGCGGCGAACCGTGGTACATCGCGTGCTACATCTTCGTCATCGGCATGATCAGCGCGGTCAGCACGTATTACATGCGCCGCACGTTCTGAGCGACCTGCTTCGCCGCCTCGCTGTTGCCGGGCTCCCTCTCCCGCTCGCGGGAGAGGGTAGGGTGAGGGTGTCGCGCGTTACTGCACCGTTTCCCCGTGCAGCGCCAGGTCCAGGCCTTCGCGCTCCTGCTCCTCGGTCACGCGCAAGCCGATCGTCATGTCGATGGCCTTGAGCAGGACGTAGCTGCCGACGCCGCTTACGAGCAGCGTCGTCACGACCGCGCCCGCCTGCGTCAGCACGCTGCCGTCGACGCCGCTGATCGCGCGCACGTTCAGCACGCCGGTGAGGAGTGCCCCGATGATGCCGCCGACGCAGTGCACGCCGAACGCATCGAGCGAGTCGTCATACCTGAACCATCCCTTCACCGTCGTCGCGGCGAAGTAGCAGCCGATGCCGGCGGCGATGCCGATCACGAGCGCGCCGAACGCGCCG
>DASSVX010000319.1:0-9818 GCA_035705655.1 Casimicrobiaceae bacterium | reverse complement strand
GCTCGCAGTCGGAGGACAATCCGGTGTATTACGTGCAGTACGCGCATGCACGCGTCGCGTCGGTCCTGAAGCAGGCGGGCGTCCCGTTCGACACGGCGCGCGCGGCGCTTCGCGGCGCGGACCTATCTTCGCTCGAGAGCCGCTACGAGACGCCGCTGTTGCGCCGCCTGGCCGATTTTCCCGACGAGGTGGCGCTCGCCGCGCGCGAATTCGCGCCGCACCAGCTCACGTTCTACCTCAAGGATTTGGCGCAGGAATTCCACAGTTACTATAATGCGGAGCGCTTTCTCGTCGACGACCCCCGGATACGCAGTGCGCGCCTTGCGCTGATCGTCGCCGTGGGCCAGGTGTTGCGCAACGGCCTCACCCTGCTCGGCATCGGCGCGCCCGATGCCATGTAACGCTTGTGCGCGCATTCCGCGCGCGTTTCCAATGACGCCATCCGCGCCGCACACCTTGCTCCCATGACCTCGATCCACGCATCCCGCCGGCCTTCGATGGCGCGCACTCCGCAACCCCGAGGCGCACTCGGCGGGACGCTGCTCGGCGTCTTCATCGGCATCATCGTCGGACTCGGCATGGCGGCGAGCGTCGCGTACTGGCTGATGAAGAACAACCCGGCACTGCCGATGCCGACGTTCTCGCGCGACGCGAACGAGCCGGCGCGCGATGCAGCGAAGGTCGCGAAAGCCGACGACAAGCCGCGCTTCGACTTCTACAAGATCTTGCCCGGCGTCGAGGAGCCGAAGGTGCAGGCGGCGCCCGATCGTGGCGATCGCGCCGTCGTCGAGCAGGCGAAGGCACGGGTCCCGGACAAGCCGGCCGAGCGTGCGGCGCCCGCGCTCCAGCCCGCTGCGGAGAAGCTCGCGTCCGCGGCCGACACGACGGCGAGGCCCGTCAAGCCGAACGATCGCTTCTGGCTGCAGGCGGGATCGTTCTCGACGGTGCCCGACGCCGAGAACCTGCGCGCGCGGCTCGCCCTCGCCGGTTGGGAGGCGAGCGTGCAGGAAGGCGCGCTGCCGGACAAGAGCGTGCGCTATCGCGTCCGCCTCGGACCCTACGACAACGCCGACGAGCTCGGACGCATGAAGTCGGAGCTCGCGCGGCGCGGCTTCGACGTCGCGGTCATCCACTATTGACGTCCATTCGGCGGGCAGCGGCAGCGCGGCCGGAACTCGCGCGTGCCTGCGCGAGCCCAAGCTTCTTCATTTTCCAGGAGTCTCCATGAGCATTCCGCAACTGCGTTTCATCGGCCGCGGCCTGATTGCGCTCTTCGCTTGCGCGCTGTTCGCGGGTGCGGCAAGTGCTGCGCTCGTCGAAGGCAAGAACTACGAGCGCATGGCCAATCCGCAGCCCGTCGAGACGGGCAAGAAGATCGAGGTGATCGAATTCTTCTCGTACGGCTGTCCGCATTGCGCGGCGCTCGAGCCGTTTCTCGACACCTGGCTCGAGAAGCTGCCCCCCGACGTCGCGTTCCGGCGCGTCCCGGTGATGTTCCATTCCGACTGGGTCCAGCTCGCAAAGGTGTTCTACACGCTCGATGCAATGGGACAGGTCAAGCTTTCGCCCGAGGTGTTCAAGGCCATTCACCAGACGGGCACGCGGCTTTCCGACAAGAAGACCTTCCTCGACTGGGCGGCGAGCAAGGGTCTCGACCGCAAGAAGGTCGAGGAGGTGTTCGATTCGTTCGCCATCGACGGCAGGGTCAAGCGCGCAATGCAGCTCGCGCAGGAATACCGGATCCAGTCCGTCCCCAGCGTGATCGTCGACGGCAAGTTCGTGACGTCGTCCGATCGCGTCGGCACCCACGCGAACCTGCCCGCGGCGATCGACGAGCTTGTCGCGAAGGCGCGCGCCGAGCGCAAGAGCTGACGCCCGGCGTCTTCATCACCGGCGCCTCGTCGGGCATCGGCGAAGCGCTTGCGCGTCATTACGCGGCGCGGGGTGCGGCACTCGGCTTGTATGCGCGAAGGCCGGGCGAGCTCGACCGCGTCGCGGCATCGCTCGCCCCCGCCGTCGTTGCGACGTTCGCGGGCGACGTGCGTGACCCGGTGGCGCTCGCGGCGGCGGCAAACGACTTCATCGCGCGATTCGGCACGCCCGGCATCGTGATCGCCAACGCCGGCGTTTCGCGCGGCACGTCGACCGAGCACGCCGAGGACCTGGCCGCTTTCCGCGAGGTGTTCGATACGAACGTGCTCGGCCTCGTCAACGCGTTTCAGCCGTTCATCGGCGCGATGCGCGCGACGGGACGCGGAACGCTCGTCGGCATCGCGAGCATCGCCGGCTTCCGCGGGGTTCCCGGGTCGGGTGCCTACAGCGCGTCGAAGGCCGCGGCGATCGCGTACCTCGAAAGCCTGCGCGTCGAGTTGCGTGGAAGCGGCATCAGCGTCGTCACGGTCTGCCCCGGCTACATCGCGACGCCGATGACCGCGCACAATCCCTATCGGATGCCTTTCCTGATGCAGGCCGATACGGCGGCACGCAGGATCGCGAATGCCATCGCGCGGCGCAAGCGCTTCTACGTGCTGCCGTGGCCGATGGCGCTCGCGGGCCGCGTGTTCCGCGCGCTGCCGCGGCCCCTCTACGACCGTGTTTTCGCCAATGCGCCGCGCAAGCCGCGACGCCCCGGCTGATCACGATACGGCGCGCTACCGCGGCAACCGCACGACGGGCGTGACCGCGCAATCGTTGCCTTCGCTGCGGCGCTTCCGGTCAACGGGCGGGCGCGCGTGGACGTTCTCGACCACATCATGCACGCGGTTCCATCCTCGGCGCACTGCACTGCGATCTGCGCTCGCACCGAACGCTCGCGCTTCGTGCGCGCCGCCGCAACGGGGCTCGCCGTGCTGTTCGCGGGCACGCTAGCGCTCGCCGCGCACGCCCAGGCCGACGATCCATTGCCGACGCGTGTCGGCCGGCTCGCCAGCGTGCAGGGCGCGATCTATCACTCGGCCAGTGATGGCGGTGACGACGACTGGGTGCCGATCGGTCTCAATTATCCGGTGGCACAGGGCGACAACCTGTGGGCCGACCACGGTGCCCGCGCCGAAGTCGACTACGGCGGCGGCCAGTTTCGGCTCGCGGGCGACACGAACGTGCACGTGTCGCGCCTCGACGAGCGGCAACTCGCGCTTTTCGTCGCGTCGGGCCGCGTCATCGTTCGCGTCCGCTACCTGCAACCCGACGATTCGGTACGCGTCGATACCGCGACGACGCAGATCGCGCTCGAGCGGCCGGGTCTCTATCGCATCGACGTCGAGGCGACCGCACAGCAGACGACGCTGCTCGTGCGCGAGGGCGAGGCCGCGGTCGCGACGGCCGCCGGCGCGCAGCACGTGCTTCCCGGACAGATTGCGCTCGTGCGCGAAACGGCGAACGCGACGGCCGACATCCGCAGCGGCGGGGGACTCGACGGCTTCGACACCTGGAGTGCCGAGCGCGATCGGGTGTACGAGCAGCCGCGTGAAAACGCGTACGTGTCGCGCGAGATGGTGGGGCAGAACGACCTCGACGGCCATGGGCAATGGCAGGCCTATCCCGAATACGGTGCCGTATGGTTCCCGACCGTCGATCCCGAATGGGCGCCGTATCGCTTCGGGCAGTGGACGTGGTTGCCCGGCTTCGGCTACACGTGGGTCGACAGCGCGCCATGGGGCTATGCGCCGTTCCATTACGGCCGCTGGGCGTACATCGGCGGGCGCTGGGGCTGGTGTCCCGGCGCGTTCGTCGCGCGGCCGACGTGGGCACCTGCACTCGTCGCCTGGTACGGCGATGGCTCGTTTTCAGGCGCGCCCGTGTACGGGTGGGTGCCGCTCGGCTGGGGCGAGCCGTTCGTGCCGGCATGGCGCGGATGCGGATCGCGCTGTTACGCGCGCTACAACCGGCCGTACGCGGTCAACGTCGCCGAACGGCCCGGCGCGCGGCCGACGCGTTACGCGAATTGGACGGTTCCGGGCGGTGCCACGGCGGTGCCGGCCGGCACGCTGACAACCGGGCGCCCGGTGGCGCCCAATCGCGTCCCCGTGGCCACTTACCGGCCGGTCGCGCCCGCGCTTACGGCGGCGCCGCCGGCGGTCAAACCTGCGCCCGTTCGGCCGGGTGCCGTGCGCGCCGGGAACGGCGCTCCGCTTCCCGCGGCCGCGTTTGCTGCGCGCGTCGCGCGTCCGGCATCGCCGCCGCCCCAGTCGCGTACTGCGCCGCTGCCCGCGCCCCCAACGCGTCCGGCACCGGGCTTGTCTGCGCCCGTGCTGCCGGAGCGCTCGCTGCGGCCGGTCCCGGTGCCGCCACCGGCGCCGGCGCCTGCGCCCATTCGCGTGCCGGCGCCCGCGATGCCGCTGCCGCGAATGCCGGCGCCTTCGGTGCCCGGTGTCGCGCCGGCGCCGCCGGCCGCGGTCGTTCCCCTGCCGCCGCGCGCGCCGGCGCCGATCGTCGCCGTGCCGCCGCCGCGTGCGCCGGCACCCTCCGCCGTTCCTGCGCCCGCGGCCCCGGTGGCCCCGGTGGCGCCGAGGCCACCCGCCGTGCAGAACTAGCAGTCCGGCCGTGCCGGACGCCGCGCCGTATCGCTTGACGAACCGTCGTTCAGCTGTCCGCGCGAAGACGCGCGTACGAGCCGGGTGCCGCTTCGATGACCGGCAGCCTGCCGTTGCCCGGCACGCGCGCCGCCACCTCGCGGTCGAGAAACGGCTCGATCCATGCACGCCAGTCGCTCCACCACGAGCCCGCGTGCTGCGCGGCGCCAGCGAACCATTCGTCGGGGTCGTCGGCCAGCGATTCGTTCGTCCAGTAGCCGTATTTGTTGGCGGCCGGCGGATTGATCATGCCGGCGATGTGTCCCGAGCCGGACAGCACGAACCGCTTCTTCCCCTGGATCAGTCCCGGGCCGGCGTACGTCGTCTTCCACGGCGCGATGTGGTCCTCGATGGCGGATACGAAGTACGTCGGCACCGTGACCTTCGACAGGTCGATCGGCACGCCGGCGAGCGTCAGCGCGCCCGGCTCGCGCAGCTTGTTCCCCATGTACATGTTGCGCAGGTAATAGCTGTGCATGCGCGCGGGCATCCGCGTCGAGTCGCAGTTCCAGTGCAGAAGGTCGAACGGGAACGGGTCGCGCCCGAGCAGGTAGTTGTTGATCACGAACGACCAGATGAGGTCGTTGGCGCGCAGCAGGTTGAACGTGTTCGCCATCTCGCTGCCTTCGAGATAGCCGCGCTCCTGCATCTTCTTCTCGAGCGATGCGACCTGGGCCTCGTCGATGAACACCTCGAGCTCGCCCGCCGCGGTGAAATCGACCAGCGCCGTCATGAACGTCGCGCTCGCTATGCGCTTCTGCTTTTTCGCGGCGAGCCAGCCGAGCGTTGCGGCGAGCAGCGTTCCGCCGAGGCAATAGCCGATCACGTTCGCGTCGGGCTCGCCGGTCGCGTCGCGGATCGCATCGAGGGCTGCGAGCGGGCCGTCGACCAGGTAATCCTCGAAGTCCTTGTGCGCGAGCGTTGCGTCGGGGTTGACCCACGAGACGACGAACACCGTGATCCCTTCGCTCACCGCCCAGCGGATGAACGAGTTCTTCTCGCGCAGATCGAGGATGTAATACTTGTTGATCCACGGCGGAATGATCAAAAGCGGCCGCTTTCGCACCTTCGCGGTGGCCGGCTCGTACTGGATCAGCTGCATCAGCGCGTTCTGATAGATGACCTTGCCCGGCGTGGTGGCGATGTTGACGCCGAGCTCGAACGCCTTCGGGTCGGTCATCGAAATGCGCAGCTGACCGTTGCCGCGCTCGATGTCGTCGAGCAGATTGTTGAGGCCGCGCACCAGGTTCTGGCCGCCGCTCGACACCGTCTCGCGGAACACCTCCGGATTGGTCAGCGCGAAGTTCGACGGCGCGAGCGCGTCGATGTACTGGCGGGTGAAGAACTGCACCTTTTTCTTCGCCGGCTCCGACAGGCCCTCGACGCTTGCGACCTGCTCGTGCAGCCAGCGCGCGGTGATGAGGTACGACTGCTTCATGTAGTCGAACAGGAAGTGCTCGTGCCAGCCGGCATCCCTGAAGCGCTTGTCGCCCTGCGCAGGTTCGGCGACCGGCAGCGCCTGCGCTCCCATCATGCGCAGCATCGACGACTGCCACAGCGTCATGTAATCGCGCCACAGGCGCATCTGCCCCTCGGCGATGCGCGCCGGGTTGGCGAGCATTTTCGCGGCGAGCTCCATGAACGCCTTGCCGAGCCCGAGCTCGTCGTTCGCGACGGCCGCCTGCTTGCCTGCATTGCGCGCAACGAATTCGCCCATCAGCTTTGCGCTTTTCTCGGCGGCGGTGGCGAGCGATTCGGCGAGCTTGACCGGGTCGAATCCGGCGGCGTCGGGCGTGCTCGAGGTGGAGGTCGTGGTCGGAGGAGGTGTCGCCATCGTGTTCGAGGAAGGAAATGCGAGAGGGGAGAGCAACCGCGCAATATTACGCGGTGAAGCGAATCGCGCCGTCGTCGCCGACGTGGCGCTCGGCGAGGCGATGGCGCCACAGGTTGTTGAGATGCGCGATCGCCTCGCCCATGGCGAAGAAGCGCTGGTGCACGTCGAGCGCGCGCCGGAAAAGCACCGGAATGACATCCTGCGCCGACTGCGGCACACGGGCCGCGGCGAGCCATCGCTGCAGCTCGGCGAGCCGCGCGGCATGATGCGCGGCGAGTTGCGCAACGCGCGCGCCGATGCCGCGAAACGGCACGCCGTGCGAGGGCAGCACCAGCGTGTCGGGCGGCAGCGCCGCGAACGCGGCGAGCGAGTCCAGGAACCGCTGCACCGGATCGGCGTCGGGCTCGCCCGGCCACACGGAGACGTTCGTGCTGATCCGAGGCAGCAGCATGTCGCCGGCGATGAGCAGGCGCGCATCGACGGCCGCGAGCGACGCATGCTCGGCCGAATGGCCGTAGCCCGCGATGACGCGCCATGGCAGCCCGCCGAGCGTCAGCACGTCGTTGTCGATGATCCGCGCGAATGAGTGCGGCACTTCGGGCACGCCGCGCCGATAACGATTGCCGCGCGCGGCGAATGCGGCGACATGCCCGGACGACATGCCGTGGCGCGCGAAGAGCGCCTGCGCGTCGGCCGAACCGTAGCCCGCATGCCCGCCGCGCAGCGCGTGCGCGGCCAGATACTCGCCCTGCGTCATCGTCACGGCGCAGCCGTAGCGTGCTGCGAGCCACTCGGCATTGCCGACATGATCCGGGTGGCAGTGCGTGACGACGATGCGTGCGAGCGGCCGCTTTGCGAGCGTGGTCTCGAAGTGGCGCTGCCACAGCGCGCGCGTCGTCGCGTCGCCATAACCGCAGTCGACGAGCGTGCAGCCGTCGTCTTCGTCGATCAGCCACAGATTGATGTGGTCGAGCGCGAACGGCAGCGGCATGCGCAGCCACCGGATGCCGGGCGCGATCTCGCGTGCATCGCCGGGCGGAGGCGGCTCCCCGTCGATCTGGAGAAGGGCGTGCGACAGCGAATCGTTCATGCGGGTATGGTATCGTGCCCCCCCGCGCCGCCATGCCCGCCGTGCGCTTCGCACCACGCATTTGCATGCCCGCCACGAACCGCCACGCCGCCCCGCCGGGCGCGCGTGCGACGTACACGATCTCGGAGCTCGCACGCGAGTTCGCGCTCACGACGCGCGCGATCCGGTTCTACGAGGATTGCGGACTGCTGACGCCGGCGCGCGACAAGCGCACGCGCGTCTACCGCGAGCGCGAGCGCGTGCGGCTCAAGCTGATCCTGCGCGGCAAGCGGCTCGGACTCGCGCTATCCGAGATCGGCGAACTGCTCGACCTCTACGAGGTGCGGCGCAACGAGCACGCGCAGCTGACGGCGTTCCTGGTGCTTCTCGCCGAGCGCCGGATGCGCCTTCTGCAGCAACGCGAGGACATCGAGGCGGTGCTCGCCGAAATCGACGGCATCGAGCGCGAATGCCGGCGCCGCCTGAAGGCCGAGGCGCGCGCTGAAAGCTGAACCGGGCAGATTGACGTTTACGTAAACGTCATGGAGAATTCCGGCGTGACGATCGACGCTTTCTCCGAGCGGATCCGTGACAGCTTCGCGCGCCAGGGCGCGATGGCGCTGATCGGCGCGCGCCTCGAGGCGTTGCGGCCCGGCTATTGCGCGCTGACGCTGACACCGCGACCGGAAACGTCGCAGCAGCACGGCTACGTGCATGCGGGCATCCTCGCGACCCTCGTCGATTCGGCGGGCGGCTACGCGGGCTACACGCTGTTCCCGGCCGACAGCTCGGTGCTGACCGTCGAATTCAAGCTGAACCTGCTCGCACCCGCAGAGGGCGATCGCATCATCGCGGAGGGCTTCGTCGTCAAATCCGGTCGTACACTGACGATCACGCGCGGCGAGGTGCATGCCGAGCGCAATGGCGAAAGGACGCTGGTGGCGATCATGCAGCAGACGCTGATGACGATGCGCGGCAAGTCCGACGCAAGGCGCGAGGACCGTGACACGAGCGGCGCAGATGCACCCCCTGCTGCAAGCGTGGAGCGGGGTTCATGACTGATGCAGTGTCGTTCGATTTCGGGCTCGGCGAGACCATCGACATGCTGCGTGCGTCGGTGCGCGAGTTCGCGGCCGCCGAAATCGCGCCGCGCGCCGCGGTCATCGATCGCGACAACGCGTTCCCCGCCGACCTCTGGCGCAAGCTCGGCGCCATGGGGCTGCTCGGCATCACCGTCGAGGAAGACTACGGCGGCACCGGCCTCGGCTACCTCGCGCACATCGTGGCCATGGAGGAGATTTCGCGTGCCTCGGCGTCGGTCGGCCTGTCGTACGGCGCGCACTCGAACCTCTGCGTCAACCAGATCCGGCGCAACGGCAGCGACGCGCAGAAGCGCCGCTACCTGCCGAAGCTCGTCAGCGGCGAGCATGTCGGCGCGCTCGCGATGAGCGAGTCGGGCTCGGGATCCGACGTCGTGTCGATGCGCCTTCGCGCCGGGCGACGCGGCGAGGTCTACGTGCTGAACGGCACGAAGATGTGGATCACCAACGGGCCCGACGCGAACACGCTCGTCGTCTACGCGAAGACCGATCCGCAGGCGGGCGCGCGCGGCATCACCGCATTCATCGTCGAAAAGGGCATGCGCGGCTTCACCACCGCGCAGAAGCTCGACAAGCTCGGCATGCGCGGCTCGAACACGTGCGAGCTCGTGTTCGACGATTGCGAAGTGCCCGCCGCGAACGTGCTCGGCGACGAAGGCCGCGGCGTGAACGTGCTGATGAGCGGCCTCGATTACGAGCGGACCGTTCTCGCGGGCGGCTCGCTCGGCATCATGGCCGCGTGCTTCGATGCGGTGCTGCCCTACGTGCACGAGCGGCGCCAGTTCGGACAGCCGATCGGCGAGTTCCAGTTGATGCAAGGCAAGCTCGCCGACATGTACACGACGATGAACGCCTGCCGCGCCTACGTCTACGCGGTCGGCCGCGCATGCGACGACGGCCGGACGACGCGCAAGGACGCGGCGGGCGCCATCCTCTACGCGGCGGAGAAGGCGACGTGGATGGCGAGCGAGGCGATCCAGTGCCTCGGCGGCAACGGCTACATCAACGAGTTTCCCACGGGACGGCTGTGGCGCGACGCCAAGCTCTACGAGATCGGCGCGGGAACGTCCGAAATCCGGCGCATGCTGATCGGTCGCGAGCTTTTCAGCGAATCAGAATGACACCCGCGTCGCGACAAGGCCGGTGTAATCGGGGTCAGAGCCGTAATTATTCGGCGCATCCCGGTGCGCCGAATAATTACGGCTCTGACCCCGATTAGCGAATCAAGGGTAATGCCATGACCA
>DASSVX010000318.1:0-6582 GCA_035705655.1 Casimicrobiaceae bacterium | reverse complement strand
GTGCAGATCGTGCGTCCGGAGAATTCGTACGCGGCACTCGAAGAGCTGACCGGGAACGCCGAGACGATCCTGCAGAAGCTTGCGCTGCCCTATCGCGTGATGGCGCTTTGCACCGGCGACATCGGCTTCGCGGCCGCCAAGACATACGACCTCGAGGTCTGGCTTCCCGGTCAGAACGCCTATCGCGAGATCTCGTCATGCTCGAATTGCGAGGCGTTCCAGGCGCGCCGGATGCAGGCGCGCTTTCGCAACGACAAGGGCAAGCCCGAGCTCGTGCACACGCTGAACGGCTCGGGGCTCGCCGTCGGGCGCACGCTGGTTGCGGTGATGGAGAACTATCAGCGCGAAGACGGCTCGATCGACGTCCCCGCGGCGCTGCTGCCGTACATGAACGGCGTCGACGTCATCCGCCGCAGCCGATAAAAAAACTAGCGCATGTTGCCGGTATGCCCGAGCGAGTAGCGCCCGGGCTGCGGCCACACGGCGAGCCCGTGCGGCTCCTTGCCCACCGGAATCTTCTGCACCGCGCCGCTGGTCGTGTCGAACACGTAGACGACGTTGTCGTAGCGCCCCGATAGCCACAGCTGCTTGCCGTCGGCGCTGACATTTCCCATGTCGGGGCTGCCGCCGCCGGGAATGGGCCACGTGACGTCGACCTTCTGCGTCGCGAAATCGACCACCGACACGCTGCCCTTGCCGTGCGCCGGTCCGTGGATCCTGTTCGAGCCCCGATTGGTGACGTAGAGCTTGCGCCCGTCGCGGCTGGGATAGAGCCCATGCGTGCCCTTGCCGGTCGCGATGAAGCCCACTTCGCGGAATGTCGCGCCGTCGACGATGAACACGCCGTCGGCCATCATGTCCGCAACATAGAACAGCTTGCCGTCGGGGCTGATGCGCACGTCCTGCGGCATGCCGCCCTTCGACAGCGTCAGGTAGCCGAGCACCTTGCGATCGACGAAGTCGATCTTCGCGAGACCCTTCGCGAATTCGCAGGTGAAGATCGCGTAGCGTCCGTCGATCGAGAAGTCGGCGTGATTGATGCCGCCGCAGTCCGGAACGTCGAGCGACCATTGCAGCGCCATCGTCCTGGGATCGCGGAAGTCGAGCCGCTTGTGCGCCTCGGCGACGACGATTGCCGAGCGGCCGTCGGGCGTGAAGTACATGTTGTAGGGATCGTCGACCGCAATCGGCTTACCCGGCTTGCCGGTCGCAGGATCGATCGGCGTCAGGCTGCCCTTCGTCGTCCCCTCGGCGTTGTTCGCGACCCATAGCGTCGACAGATCCCACGACGGGACGACGTGCTGCGGGTTGAGGCCCACCCTGAACCGGTTCACGACCTTGAGCGTCCCGGGGTCGATCACGTAGACGTCGTCCGACTGCACGTTCGGCACGTACACGCGGGGCAGCGCGTTGCGCACGGCGGGGCTCAGGTGCGCTGCCGACGTTTCGCTGTAGAGGTTGGCCGGATCGACGACGGGCGGCATGCCGGGCAGCGTCGTGACTGCGGATGCCGACGGTGCAGGGGTTGCGCCAGGCTGTGCGCCGGCCGGCGACGCGATCACGCACGCGAGCAGCAGCGCAAGGATCGAAGCAAGGGAAACGCGAAGCTTCACGAAGTCACTTTCCTGATGTGGATGGGTTACAGAAGAGGCGCATCAGCGCCGCGTTGCGCGCCGGATCGATTCGACCGAGCGCTGCACGATGGCGTCGACGCCGAGGCGCCCGAGCTCCGCCGTGGCGCGGCGCGGATCGCCGTAGACGCCGTGCGCCGCGTCGAGATCCTTGCCGGAGGCGAGCTCGCGTGAACGCACGAGCGCGGGATCGACGGCAAGGGACAGCGAAGTATCGGCGAGTCCGGCATGCGTGCCGATCTCGGCCTTGGTGAACCCGTGCGCGGCGAGCGCGGCGGGATACTCCGTTTCGGTCACCCGATAGTACTCGGTGAGCGCGTGCGCGCGCGCCGGCGTGCTCGCCCATTCGCGGTCGAGCCGCGCCGCAACCCGCGCCTCGCTCTGCTGATAGCCGCCGTGATCTCCGAGGAAGACGACGTCGCGAAAGCCATGGGCGCGCAGACTTCGTGCCGCCGCGTCGAGCACGCTTTCGAACGAGGCAACCGGGATCGAGATCGTGCCGGCGAAGCGCATGTGCGAGGTGGGTGGATCGATGCCGCCTTCGGGCACGTAGGCGATCACCGGCGCGACCAGCGCGTTACCGAGCGCCGCGGCGATCTTTCCCGACAGCACCTTCACCCGCACGTTGTGCTTGCCGAGGACGATCGCCGGTCCGCTCTGCTCGGTGCCGCCGATCGGGATCAGCACGGTCGTCTTGCCGGCGCGCACCTGCGCCTGCACTTCGGTGGTGGTCAGCTCGTCGAGGAAAACGCTTTGCTGCGAATGCGCGATCGTCGACGCGAGCGCGAGAAGACATGCGGCAACGAGGCGTAACGGGTGACCGGCCATCCGCCAATGGTAGGCGATCGGCCGCGAATGCCGCATGGACGCCTTTGCAGGCGCCGCGTTCGCTCAGCGTTGCGCGAGGCTTGCGTGCAGGCGCGGTCTGCCCGCGTCCTCGGTGCGCAGCAGGATGTCGTAGTACCCGCGCACGCGCCCGACGAAGGCAACGGGCATGCCGCCTCGCGCATAGCCGTTCCTGAGCGTCACGTAGTACTCGGGCTCGGCGAGGAGCGGCAACACCTTGCGCACATCGCTCCAGAGGTCGGGATTGAGCTTCTGCCGCTGGGCAAGCACCCGCGCATCCTCGAGGTGGCCGATGCCGATGTTGAACGCCGCGAGCGCAAGCCAGGTGCGATCGGGCTCGGCGATGCGCGACGGCAGCTTCCGCTTGAGGTCGGCGAGGTACTTCGCCGCGCCGATCGCCGCGGACTTCGGATCGAGACGGTCGGCGACGCCAAGTGCGCGCGCCGTGTCTTCGGTCAACTGCATGAGGCCGCGCACACCGGTTTCGCTCGTCGCGCCCGCGTCCCATTGCGATTCCTGGTAAGCGATCGCGGCAAGCAGGCGCCATTCGATTCCACTTTTCGCCTGCGCGTCGATGAACGTCCTGCGCCATTCGGGCAGCGCCTTGCGGATGCGATCCTGGAACACGCCTGCGTCGATGCGCTCGACGGGCGGACTTTCGGCGAAATAGCGTTCCGTCAATCGGGCGAGCGTGCCATCCTTGCGCAGCCGGGCGAAGAAGGCGTTCAATGCGTCGCGAAGCTCGGGGTAGCCGGGCGCGACGGCCCAGGCAAATTCCCGCGGGGGCCCGGCCGCGAACGCGACGTCGAAATCGAGATAGATGTTCCGCGCGACCGTCGCGTCGCTCGAGGCGACCACCGCATAGCTGATGGTGCCGTCGGCGACCTGCGCGATCAGCGCATCGGCGGAGACCACGTCCACCGGCTGCCAGCGCACCTCGGGATGCGCGGTACGGACGGCGGCGAGCTGCCGGTCCATGCCGGTATGTGCAGGGTAGGCGACGCTCGCCTTGTCGAGATCGTCCCAGCGCCGGGGGCGGAAACCGTCGACGTTATAGATCAGCACCGGTTCCACCGCGTGATACCCGCTGCTCCAGGCAAGGGCGGGGCTCGCACCCGGTACGTCGTTGCCGTTGGCCGACGGGAACAGGCCGCCCGCACCAAGCTGCGCCTCGCCATGGCTGATCTTGGCGAGCAGCGCCGCCGCGCCGTCGGCATAGACGACGTTGAGCGGCACGCCGCGTTCGCGCGCAAAGCGGGTCAGCAGATCGTGGTCGAAGCCGCTGGGTTGGCCGTTGGGGCCGATGAACCAGGTCGACGGTCCGGGCCGGACGACCACGTTGATCCCCGGCGAGGCGGGCAGGCGCGGCGCCAAGGGTTCGTTGCAGCCGGAGAACGCAAGCAGCACGAGCCCGGCGAGGCCGATGATGGTCGTGCGGGCAAACACTCGATCGCGCATGGTTCTCCACCGCCCCGTTGCCGGGCGCGTGCTCGAAGGTTTGCGGCGATCTTTGCCGCCGTACATTGGCGCAGCCTTGCCACGGGCTGCGGAAACTCCATGGTGGTCGCGGGTGCGAAGGCATCCTGGCGACGCGGCCGATTATAACCCTTCGAACTGCATGGCCAAGCGACCGCCTGGCCGCGCGTCGAGCCGCTCGTGGGTGGCTTTTCGACCGCTCAGCCGGTCCGACCCCGTCGTGCCCGGTATAATGGCGGCTTCGCGCAAACGGCGCCCCGATCAACGGCGGGTCGCCCCGCATTGCACGGTCGTGAATCTGGTCAGGTCCGGAAGGAAGCAGCCACAGCGATTGAGTGCAAGTGCCGGGGGAACGGCTCGCCACCCCTATTCCTTTGCCAGTCCGTAAGCTGTGCGTTCTCCCGGACTCGCGCCCTGTCTTCGCGCGACCCGAGGCGAAATAGCCGGCGTTTTCGGCCCACGGCACAGCACGCTTCGATGAGCTATCAAGTCCTCGCACGCAAATGGCGGCCGCGTGCGTTCGGCGAGCTCGTCGGGCAGGAGCACGTGGTGACCGCGCTCACGAACGCGCTGACGCGCGGCCGGCTGCACCATGCCTACCTCCTGACCGGGACCCGCGGCGTCGGCAAGACGACGCTCGCGCGCATCCTGTCGAAGAGCCTCAACTGCGAGCAGGGCGTGTCGGCGACGCCGTGCGGCGAGTGTGCCGCCTGCCGCGACATCGACGCCGGCCGCTTCATCGACCTGCTCGAGCTCGACGCCGCGTCCAACACCGGCGTCGAGAACATGCGCGAGATCCTCGACAACGCGCGTTATGCGCCGACCGCGGGGCGTTACAAGGTGTACCTGATCGACGAGGTGCACATGCTGTCGAAGGGCGCGTTCAACTCGATGCTGAAGACACTCGAGGAGCCCCCCGAACACGTCAAGTTCGTGCTCGCGACGACCGACCCGCAGAAGATTCCGGTCACCGTGCTGTCGCGCTGCCTGCAGTTCAACCTGACGCCGCTGCCGCGCACGCTGATTGTCGATCGGCTCGCGCACATTCTCGGCGCCGAATCGGTCGCGTTCGACGCCGCAGCGCTGCCGCTTCTTGCCGCGGGTGCACAAGGATCGCTGCGCGACGCGCTGTCGCTGCTCGACCAGGCCATCGCGTACGGCGGCGGCGAGGTCCGCGAGCCGGCCGTGCGGGCGATGCTCGGCGTCGTCGACCGGGATTACCTGTACCGGCTGGTCGACGCGCTTCTCGGCAACGACGGTGCGGCGCTGCTCGCGGAGGCCGACCGCCTTGGCGCCGCCGGCCACGCCTTCGCGCCCGCCCTCGACGAGCTCGCGCTTTTGTTCCATCGTATCGCGGTCGTCCAGGCCGTTCCCGGCGCGCCGGGCGGGGATGACGGCGAACGGGTTGCCGATTACGCGGCGCGGATGACGCCCGAAAGCGTGCAGCTTGCCTATCAGATCGCGGTGCAGGGTCGCGCCGATCTTGCGCTGGCCCCCGACGAAGCGACCGGCTTTTCGATGACCCTTTTGCGGCTGCTCGCGTTCGAGCCCGCACGCGAGGGCGAGGCAACGAGCACGTCGACGCCGCGCGAAGCGGCGCGCACCGTGCCCGCGGACAAGGTGCTCGGCGTCGATCGCAACGTCGTCGCGACGCGTGCTGCCGATGCGCCGACGAAGGCGAAGGCGGTCGTACCGCCCGCGACGCGGGAACCGGCGAACGGCGCCCCAGGTCACGATTCCGGCGACGCGCAGCACCTGGCGCTGCCCGAATCGAACGCCGACTGGCCGGCGTTCGTTGCCGGACTGCGGCTGATCGGCATGGCGGCGCAGCTCGCCGCGCAATCCGAGTTGAAGTCGGTGCGCGGCAACGCGCTGTCGCTTGCCATCCCGGCCACGCACAAGCATCTTGCCGACAAGGCTTACGCCGACAAGCTCAAGGCCGCGCTGGAAGCAGCGACCGGGCGCAAGCTCCTGCTCGCGTTCGAGATCGGCGAGAGCAGCGACGGCTCGCTTGCCGCCATCGCGCGCCGCGAGCGCGAGCAGGCGCGCGCGGAAGGCGAAGCCGCGTTTCGCAGCGAGCCGTTCGTCCGCGATCTGGTCACCCGATTCGACGCAACGGTGCGTCCGGAAACGATCGAGCCGGCGCCGCGCGAGGTGCCGCCCCCATCCTCCACGAGGCAGGAAACGCGATGATGAAGAACCAGTTGGCCGGCCTGATGAAGCAGGCGCAGCAGATGCAGGAAAACATGCAGCGCGCGCAGGAAGAGCTCGCGCGCACCGAAGTCGAGGGGGAGTCGGGCGCGGGGCTCGTGAAAATCGTGATGACCTGCCGCCACGACGTGAAGCGCGTATCGATCGATCCGTCGCTTCTCGGCGAGGACCGCGACATGCTGGAAGATCTCGTCGCGGCGGCGTTCAACGATGCATTGCGCCGCGCCGAGGCGACGTCGCAGGAAAAGCTCGGCAGCCTCACGGCCGGCATGCCGCTGCCGCCGGGTTTCAAACTTCCGTTCTGATTTCGCCGTGAACGCGCGCGATGGCGGCGCCCGTGCGGCGTCCGAATCGCTCGGCAGCCTGGACGAGCTTGCGCAGGCCCTGCGCTGCCTCCCCGGCGTCGGACCGAAGGCCG
>DASSVX010000317.1:0-6826 GCA_035705655.1 Casimicrobiaceae bacterium | reverse complement strand
CCGACTGGCGCAACGCAATCACCTCTACACGCTCCAATTCCTGCTGACTCATTCCGGTCTCCATCGCGCCCCCTGCTTGCTGGAGGCTGGAACGTACCGGACATTTCTACTTTGCTAAGACCGGACATTAGCGCGTTGCCGTGACACCGAATTCCTCACCGGGTTGACGTGAGCGGCGATGGCGCTAACATGCTGCGGGCCACTGTCCGCCACCCACCCAGGCCGCCAATTCCATGAATCTCGGCATCGACCACGTATGCGCCGCTGTCGTCGGCATCGACCTGCATCGCGGTCACC
This sequence comes from Casimicrobiaceae bacterium, assembly GCA_035705655.1. GTDB lineage: Bacteria > Pseudomonadota > Gammaproteobacteria > Burkholderiales > Casimicrobiaceae > VBCG01. The sequence goes on along the minus strand of DASSVX010000317.1, from coordinate 6,529 downwards.
TCGATCCTGCCGTCGCGACGATGCCGCTCGACGCTCCCGCGGCCGGGCGCGTTGTCGCCGCCAACCGCAAGCTGTTCGACGCGTGCCGCTCGCGCGGCGTTCCGGTAGTGCATCTCGTAACGCGCTACCGCGACAGCGACGAGATCCGCGCCAATCCGTTCTGGCGCACACGCGCCGAGAATCCGGACAACCCGCGCCGGCACGTCCTCAAGCATAACCTGACGCATCTGCCGGGCTGCACCATCATGCCCGGCCTCGCCGATGCGCGCGACTTCGTCGTCGACACGAAGAAGCGCTATGACTGCTTCGTCGGCACCGACCTCGATTTCCTGCTTCGGGCGCACGGCATCAACACGCTCATCGTCACCGGTGTCAACACGAACAGCTGCGTGCTGTCGACCGTCGCCGCCGCGTGTTCGAAGGACTACGCCGTGATCGTGGCCAGCGATTGCGTGGACACGATGGACGGGGCCGCCCTGCACGAGGCGGCGCTCGCATGCATTCGTACGGCATTCGGCTTCGTGATGACCAGTGATGAGGCGATCGGCCTCCTCGATCGAAAATAGCGTCACGGACGAGTTTCATCCGCCTGGTGCGCAAGACCCACCTCCACGAAATCCGTTCCCGACCCCGCTTCCATGCTGCCGACCGAGCGGCTCGACTATTCACCGATCGTTTCGCGTACGCCATGGCGGCTGCCGGACGGCGCACGTTTGGCCGTCTGGGTGATCGTCAACGTCGAGGAATGGGACATCACGCAGCCGATGCCGCGCACCGTGCTGACGCCGCCGGCCGGTGGCACGCCGGCGCCGGACATCCCGAACTGGGCGTGGCACGAATACGGCAACCGGATCGGGTTCTGGCGGTTGCTCGAGATCCTCGACCGCTTCGGCATCGCGGCCGCGCTCGCCATCAACGGCGCATGCATCGCAAGCTACGCACCGATCGCGGCAGCCGCGCAAACGCGCGGCTGGGAGTTCATCGGCCATGGGTACACGCAGAAAAACATGCAGAAAGTCGACGACGAGCGCGCGGCGATCCGTGCCACCGCCGACGCGATCGCGCGGTTCACCGGCAAGCGACCGCGAGGCTGGCTCGGGCCCGGTTTGACGGAAACGTGGGAAACGCCCGACATCCTCGCCGAGGAAGGCTATGCCTACGTCTGCGACTGGGTGCTCGACGACCAGCCGGTCACGCTGCAAACGCGCACGGGCACGATCGTCAACATTCCCTACACGCAGGAATGCAACGACGTCGCGATGATGCTGATCCAGCATCATGCCGCACGCGAATATGCCGACCGGGCGATCGACCAGTTCGAGCAGCTCTACGAGGATGCCCGCGAATCGGCACGGGTGATGGCGCTCGTCGTGCATCCGTACATCATGGGTGCGCCGCACCGCGCGCGACACTTCGCACGCGCGCTGGAAGTCATTCACGGCCGCAATGGCGCCGTATTCAGCACCGGAGAGCAGATCCTCGACTGGTACCTCGCGACGAAATGAGCGCTGCAGAGCCGCCTCAAGGCGCGAATTGCGCCCCCTCGGGCAGCAGCGCAGCGGCGAAGCCGCAAGCGTGGGGGAATCATACAAGCGTGCCGGAGCTCACTTCCCTGCACGGGCCGCCATGTCGATGACCGTCTTCCAGGTGTTGAACGGCGCGACGTTTGCCGCGCTGCTGTTCATCGTGGCGAGCGGCTTCACGCTGATCTTCGGGCTGATGCGCATCGTGAATCTCGCCCACGGCGCGCTTTACCTGGTCGGCGGCTACATCGGCCTCGTCGTCGCGAGCCGCAGCGGCAGCTTCCTGCTGGCGCTCGCCGCCGCCGGCGTTGCCATTGCCGCCATCGGATTGCTGACGTACACGCTGCTGCTGCGCTTCGTCCGGGGCAACGTGCTGCGGCAGGTGCTGCTCACGCTGGGACTCGCGCTCGTGCTCGACGACCTGGCGCTCGTCATCTGGGGTGGCGACGCGTTCACGGTCCAGGTGCCGGAGATGCTGCGCGGGCCGTTGCGGATAGGCGCGCTGGCCTATCCGAAATACCGGCTGTTCCTGCTGCTTTTCAGCATGCTGGTCTTCATCGCGCTGACGCTTCTGCTGCGCCGCACGCGTCTCGGCGCGCTGATCCGCGCCGGCGTCGACGACGCCGAAATGGTCGATGCCATGGGCATCGACATCCAGCGCGTGTTCATTTATACCTTCATGCTGGGCTCGGCGCTGGCCGGCATCGGCGGCGTGCTGGGCGGCGCGTTTCTCACGCTCTATCCGACGGCCGACTCCGATATCCTCGTGTTCAGCCTGGCCGTGGTGATCATCGGCGGACGCGGCAGCCTTGCCGGCACCGCCATCGGCAGCCTGTTCGTCGGCATGCTCGCCACCTTCGGCCAGGTGTGGTTTCCCGAGCTCGCCTATTTCGTGATTTTCGGACCGATGGCGCTGCTGCTCGCGTTTCGCCCGCTCGGGTTGTTCGGTCGCGCCGCATGACGTCGCGTGCACGGGCGACGATTGGCTTCGTGTGCGCAGCACTTCTCGCGGCCGTGCCGTTCGTCGTGCCCGGCTACAAGACGAGCCTCGTCATCGAAATGCTGATCTTCGCCACGCTCGCCATGTCGATCGACCTGCTCGCCGGCTTCGCGGGACGTGTATCGCTCGGTCACGGCGCGATCTTCGGCATCGCGACTTACGTCGTGCTCTACTACGTGACGACGGCCGGCGGCTCGCCGTGGGTCGCGATGCTGCTCGGGGTGGCGGCTGCAACCGTCGCGGCGGTGATCTTCGCGTTGCTGGCGATCCGCACGTCGGGTGTGTATTTCCTGCTGCTGACATTGGCGCTGGGCATGATCGTCTGGGGCATGTGCCTGCGCTGGACGTCGGTGACCGGCGGGGAAAATGGCCTGCGCGGCGTCGTCGCACCCGCGTGGCTCGCGCACCAGCCCGTGTTCTATTTCTTCATCCTGACGGTCACCGCGCTGATGACGTGGCTCATGTGGCGTTTTGCGCGTTCGCCGTTCGGCCTCACGCTGCAGGGCATCCGCGAGAGCGAGTCGCGCATGCGGGCGCTCGGCTACAACGTGCCGCTGCACCTGTTCATCGCCTTCACCGTCTCCGGTTTCTTCGCCGGCCTCGCGGGTACGCTGTACGCGTTCTTCAACAGCTTCGTCAGTCCGTCGACGGTTGCGCTCGCACAGTCGGTCGAAGGCTTGCTGATGGTGATCGTCGGCGGCGTCGGCACGCTGTTCGGCTCGCTGGTCGGCGCCGCGGTCATCATCACGCTGGAGAACCTCGTCAGCTTCTACACGGAGCGCTGGCCGATGGTGCTCGGACTCATGTTCATCGTAACGATGATTTTTGCCCCCGAAGGCTTGCTGGGCTGGGGACGCGCCGCGCTCGCGCGACGCCGTTCCCGGAATGCGTCTTGATATTTCTAACAAGGAGGAGTCGTCATGAATCGCCGCAAATTCATCAGATCCGCCAGCGCCATGATCGCGGCGAACACGGTCGCCGCTGCGGGGCCGCTGCTCCCGTCCGCGATTGCGCAAACCGGTCCCATCCGCATCGGACTGCTCGCGCCGCTTACCGGCGTCGTCGCCGCGGGCGGCAAGGAAATGGTGGAGGGGTTCAACCTCTACTGGGACCAGCACGGCCGCAAGATCGCCGGACGCGACATCGAAATCATCGTCGAGGACGACGCCAGCAATCCCGATACCGCGTTGCAGAAGGCAAGGCGTCTCGTCGAGCAGCGCAACGTCCACATGCTGATCGGCGACCTCCTCGCCAACACCGGCCTCGCGGTTGCCGAGTACGTCAAGGGCAACGGCGTGCCGTACTTCATCCCGATCATCGCCGCCGATGACCTGACGCAGCGCAAGCGCATTCCCAACGTCATCCGCATCGCCGGTTATTCGGCAAGCCAGATGCCGCGACCGCTGGCCGACTATGCGTACCGCAAGAAGGGCTACCGCAAGGTGGTGACGATCTCGCAGGATTACACGTTCGGCTACGAGCAGTGCGGTGGCTTCTGCCAGACATTCAGCGAACTCGGTGGATCGGTCGTGCAGCAATTCTGGCAGCCGCTCAACACGGCCGATTTCAGCCCGTACCTGGCGCAGATCCAGAACCTGAAGCCGGACGTCGTTTATGTGATGGAAACGGGCGCCGACGCCAACCGCTTCATCCAGCAATACGCGAACTTCGGCTTGAAGGGCACGATCCCGATGCTCGGCTGCATGAACCTGACCGATCAATCGGTGATCCGCACGCTCGGCGCCGAGTGCGAAGGCATCGTCTCGTCGGCGCAATTCTGCGAAGGCAGCGACGCGCCGGCCACCAGGAATTTCGTCGCCGAGTACGAGAAGGCGTTCAACAAGCTGCCGTCGCTCTACGGCTTTTCGATGTATTCGGGAGCGATGTGGATGGCCGCCGGCATGACGGCCGTCAATGGCAACGTCGAGGATCGCCCGAAATTCCTCGATGCGATACGCAAGGTCGTGCTGAACGATTCGCCGCTCGGCCGCCCGGTGCGGCTCGACGCTTATGGCAATCCGATCTACGACGTCTACATCCGCGAGGTGAAGCGGCGCCCCGACGGCAAGTACTGGAACGTGCCGCTGGAAACGGTTCCCGACGTCTCGCAGTTCGGCAAATACGATCCCGAGACGTATCTCAAGCAGGCTTCCTACAGCCGCACGTTCCAGGGCATCAAGAAATCCTGAACCTGCTGCAGCTCGACGCTCTGGCCGTCAGCTTCGGCGCGCTGCGCGCCGTGGACGGCATTTCGCTCGGCGTGCGCGAAGGCGAGCGCCGGGCGATCATCGGCCCGAACGGCGCGGGCAAGACAACGTTGTTCAATGCCATTGCCGGCGAAGTGCCGGTTTCCGGCGGCAGCGTGCGCTTCGCCGGGCGCGACGTCACGCATCTGCGCACGCACCGCCGTGCGGCGCTGGGAATGGGCCGCACGTACCAGATCACCAACCTGTTTCCCGGGCTCACGGTCGAGGAAAACGTGCGCCTCGCCGCGCAGAGCCTGGATAGGCGGAAGTTTTCGATGCTGGGCGCGGCGGCGCCGAAAGGTGCGGAAGCCGAACGCATCGAAGCGACGCTGACGACGAGCGGGCTGGCCGCCCGGCGCCGCGATCCGACGCGCACGCTTTCCTATGGGGAGCAACGGCAACTCGAATTCGCGCTGGCGCTTGCGAGCAAGCCCGCGTTGCTGCTGCTCGACGAGCCCGCGGCAGGACTGTCGGCGGCCGAGCGGCTCGTCATGGCGGCGACCATTTCGGCGTTGCCGCGCACGTTGACGCTCGTGCTGATCGAACACGATATCGATCTGGCGCTGAGCCTCGTCGACCACGTCACGTGCATGCACAACGGGACGGTGCTCGTCGAAGGAAGCCCGGATGCGATCCGGGCGAACGAGCGCGTGCAGCAGGTGTACCTGGGCAAGCCGCACGATGCTTGAGATAGCGAATCTGCGCGCGGCGTACGGCGATGCGCAGGTGTTGCGCGGCGTGTCGATGCGCGTCGACAAGGGCCGTGTCGTTGCCCTGCTGGGGCGCAACGGCATGGGCAAGACGACGCTCATCCGCTCGGTCATGGGCATGGCGCCGCCCCGCGTGCTGGAAGGCAGCATCGCGTTTCACGGCCGCGAGTTGCGCGGCCTGCGACCGCACCAGGTCGCGCAGCAGCGAATCGGTCTCGTGCCGCAGGGACGGCGTCTGTTTGCGTCGCTGACCGTGACCGAGCACCTGACGATGCTCGGCCGGCATGCGGGCAGCGGTTCAGGATGGAATGTCGGGCGTCTGTTCGAACTGTTCCCCCGCCTCGGCGAGCGCCGGCGGCATCGCGGGCACCAGCTTTCGGGCGGCGAGCGGCAGATGCTGGCCGTGGCGCGTGCGTTGACGCTCAATCCCGAGCTTCTGCTGATGGACGAGCCATCCGAAGGTCTCGCGCCGGTGATGGTGCAGCATCTCGAGCGCATCGTGGTCGAGCTGCGGCGGATGGGTTACGCGATCCTGCTCGTCGAGCAGAACCTGTACAGCGCGCTGGCGGTCGCCGACGAGGCGTACATCATGGAAACCGGCAGCATCGTGCATCACGGCAGCGTCGAGGTGCTGCGCGAGGATCGCGCGACGATGCACCGCTTCCTCGGCATCTGACGCTCGCGGGCCGAGCGAGGCTCGTAGAATCGTGCTTTCGCTTGCAGGAACGTGACCATGGCACTGCCCGACTCGATGCGTCAGATTGAAATCTCCCAACCCGGTGCACCGGAGGTCATGCACGTCGCGCGCGCGCCGCTGCCGCAACCGCGCGCGGACGAGGTGCTGATCGAAGTCGCGTATGCCGGCGTCAACCGGCCCGATTGCGCGCAGCGCGCCGGGACCTATCCGCCGCCACCCGATGCGTCGCCGATCCTCGGACTCGAAGTTGCCGGACGCATCGTCGCGCGCGGTGACGCCGTGCGCGACTGGAACGTCGGCGACGAGGTTTGCGCGCTGGCGCCCGGCGGCGGCTACGCCGAGTATTGCACGAC
>DASSVX010000316.1:0-6934 GCA_035705655.1 Casimicrobiaceae bacterium | reverse complement strand
GAATTCCTCAATGCGGTGGTCGCGGGCCAGCCCGACCTGCACGGCTACGTGCTGTCGTGGGACTTCGCGATGCTCTACGCGATGGAACGCGAGTGGCTGCCGATCTACAAGCTCGACTGGCGCACGCACCGCCGCCTTTCGTTTCGCCTCGACGACCGCCATCCGGTCGGCGCGTCGCATCATCAGAAGGTAATCGTCATCGACGACGCGCTGGCGTTCGTGAGCGGCTATGACCTCACGCGCTGCCGCTGGGATACGAGCGCGCACCGCATGGCCGATCCACGGCGCGTCGATCATCGCGGCGAGGCCTATCCTCCGTTCCACGACGTCGGCGTGATGGTGACGGGCGACTGCGCGGCGGCGCTCGGCGAGCTCGCGCGCGAGCGCTGGCATCGCGCGACCGGTGAGCGGCCGGCGCAAGCGGTGCCGGGTGACGCGGCGACGCTGTGGCCTGCCGGCATCGTTCCCGCCGCGCGCGACGTCGACGTTGCGATATCGCGCACCGAGCCCGCGTTCGCCGGGCGCGCCGCGGTCACCGAGATCCGCGAGCTGCACCTCGATGCCATTGCACTCGCGCGCCGTCACATATTCGCGGAGAACCAGTATTTCACGTCACGCACGATCACCGACGCGTTCGTGCGTCGCGTGGCACAGAACGAGGGACCGGAAATCGCCGTGCTGTCCCCGTACATGCAAAGCGGCTGGCTCGAAATTTCTACGATGGGGGCGCTCCGCGCGCGCATTCACCATACGCTGCGTGCGGCCGACCTTCACCGCCGCTATCGCCTGTACTGTCCCGCGCTCGACTGGCTCGACCAGCGCGAAGGCTGCCTCAACGTGCACAGCAAGGTGATGATCGTCGACGATGCGCTGCTCATGGTCGGCTCGGCGAACCTGTCCGAGCGCTCGCTTGGCACCGACACCGAATGCAATCTCGCGATCGAGGCGGGCGATGATCCGGCGCTGGCGAAGCTCATCGCGGGACTGCGCGACCGCCTGCTCGCCGAGCATCTCGGGCGCACTGCGGAGGAAGTCGCGCGGACGCTCGAGCGCGAAGGGAGCCTTCATCGCGCGATCGAAACGCTTGGGCGGCCGGGCGCGCGCTCGCTCGTCGCCATCGAGCCGCGGTTCGACCCGGCGCTCGACGCGCTGATGCCGGATCAGCACGTGTTCGATCCCGAGCAGCCGCTCGATCCCGATCGCATCGCGGCCGATCTCGCGCCGCAGGACGTGCGCAGCGGAACGCGGGCGCGCCTCATCGGCATCGCCATCGGCGTGGCGGCCCTCGCGTGCATGGCCGCCGCGTGGCGGTTCACGCCGCTGCACGAGTGGCTCGCGCTCGATCGGCTCGTCGACATCGGCGTTGCGATCAGCGAGCAGCCCTGGGCGCCGCTTGCCGTGCTGCTCGCGTTCGTCGGTGCGGGACTCATCGCGTTTCCGCTGCTGGTGCTGATCGCGGTCACCGCGATGGTCTTCGGGCCCTGGCTCGGGCCGCTCTACACCCTGGTCGGCGCGACGATGTCGGCCGCGCTGACGTTCGGCATCGGCCGCAGGCTCGGCCGGGAGACGGTGAGGAAGCTCGCCGGGACGCGCGTCAACGACCTGTCGCGGCGTCTCGCCAAGCGCGGACTGATCGCGATCGCGTTCGTGCGCATGCTGCCGATCGCGCCGTTTTCGATCGTCAACGTCGTCGCGGGCGCATCGCATATTCGCTGGAGCGATTTCCTTCTCGGCACCGTCATCGGCCTTCTGCCCGGCATCGTCACGATGACGTTCTTCGTGGATCGCGCGATCGCCGCGCTGCGCAGCCCCAGCCCCGGCACACTCGGACTGCTCGCGCTTGCGCTCGCGCTGATCGTCGCACTCGTCTGGGTGCTGCGCCGCATGCTGCGCGGACACGACCGCGGCGATCCCGCGCCCGCTCCGCATGGCAGCTGAGCCGCATGCCGCCGTGCACGAAAGGCGGCTCGCCGCCACGACCACGCTGCGTGTCGCGACGTGGAACATCCATGGTGCGGTGGGCGGCGACGGCCGATATCTGCCGGCGCGGGTGGTCGGCGTGCTGCACGAAATCGACGCCGACATCGTCGCACTGCAGGAAGTGGCCTCCGAGGAGGCGCATACGAGCTTCCTCGCCGACCTCGGGCGCGACACCGGTTACCATGTCGTTGCGGGGCTGCTGCGCCAGCGCCACGGCAGCGACTTCGGCAACGCCGTGCTGTCGCGATTTCCCGTGCGCAGCGTCGAGCATCTCGATCTTGCCGTCGATCATTACGAGCCGCGTGGCGCACTCGACGTTTGCATCGACCTCGGCCTGCGGCCGCTGTTGCGCGTCGTGGCGACCCATCTCGGGTTGCGTCCGGGCGAGCGGCGCGAGCAGGTGCGGCGCATCCTTGCCAAGGTCGAGTGCGAGAGTCCGCACCCGACGCTGCTGATGGGCGACCTCAACGAGTGGTACCTGTGGGGAAGGCCGCTGCGCTGGCTGCATTCGCACTTTCGCGAGATGCCGGCTGCGCCGCGAACGTTTCCCGCGCGCCGGCCGGTGTTCGCGCTGGACCGGATCTGGGTAGCGCCTGCCGGGTCGCTGCGCACGCTCGTGCGTCATGCAACGCCACTTGCGCGCAGCGCCTCCGACCATCTGCCGCTGATTGCCGAAATCGTCGTCTGAAGAAAATCGAGGAGCCATGCGATTTCCTGTCGTGCTGATGCAGTTGGTTCTCGCCGCCGTCGTCGGCTACGCAGCGGGCCGGTTTGCCCAGAACGGCGCGCCGGAACGCGCGCCGCTTCCGCAGTCGCCACCCGCGGCGACGTTACCCGCGCCACCCGCGCCGTCCCCCACGGCGGTGCCACCTCCCGCGACGCCCGAGAACGCCGCCGGCGCCGCACTTTCGGTGAGCTTCCGCAGCGCGGTCGAGCGCGCCGCATCGTCGGTGCTGACCGTGCATTCGGGAAAGTCGGTCGCACGCGGGCCGCTCGGCCTTGGCGGACGCGCCTTGCTGAGCGAGGGGCTGGGCTCGGGCGTGCTGATCGACGCCGACGGCTACGTCGTCACGAACAACCACGTCGTCGAAGGCGCGAACGAGCTCGCGGTGACGCTTCCCGACGGGTCGCTTCTTCCCACGAAACTCATCGGCGTCGACCCCGATTCCGACCTCGCACTGCTCAAGATCGAGGCGTCGGGATTGCATCCGATCGCGATCGGCGATCTCAAGAGCGCCGCCGTCGGTGACGTGGTGCTCGCCGTGGGCAATCCGCTCGGCGTCGGCCAGACGGTGACGCAGGGCATCATCAGCGCGCTCGGGCGCAAGGGCATCGGCATCAACCCGATCGAGAATTTCATCCAGACCGACGCGGCGATCAATCCCGGAAACTCCGGCGGGGCGCTGATCGACACGTCCGGCCGGCTGATCGGCATCAACTCGGTGATTCTTTCGCGCGGCGGCGGCTCCGAAGGCATCGGGTTCGCCATCCCGATCGACATCGCGCAGAAGGTGATCGCGAGCCTCAAGAAGAACGGCCGCGTGGCCCGCGGCTGGCTCGGCATCTCGACGACGCAGGCGGCACGCGGTCAACCCGGCGCACTGGTGGTCGCGGTGCAGCGGGCTGCACCGGCGGATCGCGCGGGCATCGTGCCGGGCGACGTGATCGTCGGCTTCGGCGACCAGCGTATCGAGCAGCCCGACGATGTCGCGGGTGCGACGCTCGAGCTCGAGCCGGGCACGCGCGTGGCGCTCGAGGTCGTGCGCGACGGCAAGCATCGGACGCTGCAGGTGGTGCTCGGCACGCGGCCCGCGCTGCGGCGCGACGGCACGCGCCGATGACGCGGCGGTCAGGCGAGCTTTGTCACCAGCGCCGCGAACCGATCCATGTAGGCCGCGCAGAACGCGCGCTTGCTCTCGTCGAGGAAATTGCCGTCGTCGTCGACCGGCTCCGGGCGAAACGAGATGTACGCCTCGCCGCCCATCACCAGCACGCCGAGGATGGCGAGGATCTGACGCAGATGCTGCTGCCCCACCGCGGTGCCGATCGCGCCGAACGACGTGCCCGTGATCGCGGCGACCTTGCCGCGCCACACGTTCTGGTCGGTCGGCTTGGAGCCCCAGTCGAGTGCATTCTTGAGCACCGCCGGGACCGAGCGATTGTGCTCGGGCGTGACGAAGAGCAGCGCGGGAAAGCGCGCGACCTCGGCGGTGAACCGGCGCACCGGTTCAGGTCGGTCGGATTCGAGATCCTGGTTGTACATCGGCAGTGCATCGATGCCGATCCAGCCGAAGTCGAGGCGATCTGACGCAAGCTTCGCAAGCGCCTTTGCGAGCCGGCGATTGATCGATTCGCGCCGGTTGCTGCCGACGATGATGCCGACCGCGGGCTTGCTCATTGTCGCTGCCTCCGCTGATTTTCTGTCGATGGGATCGTGACCGAAGCTCATCGGGTCACGGCGCCGAGGTAGGCCCGGCGCAGATCGGGATGCTCGAGCACCTCGGCGGTGCTGCCGTGGGCGACGATGCGTCCCTCCTCGAGCAGGTACGCGCGGCGCGCGATGTCGAGCGCCATCGCGACATTCTGCTCGACGAGGAGCACCGCCGTGCCGCTCGCGTTGACGTCGCGGACCGCGCCGAACATCGCCTGCACCATCAGCGGCGACAACCCGAGCGACGGCTCGTCGAGCAGCAGAAGGCGCGGCCTGGCCATCAGCGCGCGGCCGATCGCCACCATCTGCTGCTGCCCGCCGGAGAGGGATCCCGCCGGTGCGTCGAGCTTGCCGTGCAACGCCGGGAAGAGCGCGCATACCGCGTCGAGCGAGGCTTCGCGCGCACGACGGTCGCGGCACAGATAGCTGCCGATCGCGAGGTTGTCGCGCACGCTCATGCGCACGAACAGCCGCCGGCCCTCCGGCACCAGCGCAATGCCCGCGGCGCAAAAGCGATGCGCGGGCAGCGTGGTGAGGTCGCACCCGTCCATCGTCATCTGCCCGGACGTCGCCCTGTGCAGTCCTGCGATCGCGTTGATCAGCGTCGTCTTGCCGGCGCCGTTCGGCCCGATGACGCAGACGAGCTCGCCATCGCCGATCGACAACGACGCGTCCCACAGCGCGGGTGCGGCGCCGTAGTGCACGCGGAGCGCGCGCACGTCAAGCATGCGCGACGCCGAGATAGGCAACGGCGACGTCGTGGCGTGCCATGACGTCGGCCGCCACGCCCTCGGCGAGCACACGCCCCTGGTCGAGCACGACGATGCGATCGGAAAGTGCGGTGACGACACGCATCACGTGCTCGACCAGCACGATCGTCGTCCCCTGCGCACGGATGCTTTCGATCAGCTCGACGGCCTCGTCGGTTTCCGCGGGTGTGAGCCCCGACAGCACTTCGTCGAGCATCAGCAGTCGTGGCTGCGACGCGAGTGCGCGCGCAAGCTCGAGGAACTTCGTCTGGTGCAGGTTGAGCGCGCCGGGCAGCGCGCTCGCGCGCGGCAGCAGGTCCGTGAACGCGAGCCACCGCAGCGCCGCCGCGTCGGCCTGCGGGCGATCGCATCGGGCGGCACCGAAGATCGCGGTGAGCGCCACGTTGTCGCGCACCGACAGGTGCGCAAACGGGCGCGGGATCTGGTAGGTCCGCGCAATCCCGGTGCGTGCGATGCGATGCGCCGCCATGCCGGCGAGCTCGTTGCCGGCGAAGCGGATGCTGCCCGCATCGGCCGCAAAATGGCCGCTGACGACGTTGATCAGCGTCGACTTGCCCGAGCCGTTCGGACCGAGCACGCCGACGATCTCGCCCGCGTACACGTCGAGGTCGACGTCATCGAGCGCGCGCACGCCGCGAAACGATTTGCGCAGGCCGCGGATCGCGAGGAGCGGGGCCGAGGAGCGATTGACATCACGAGGCGCGACCGGCACATCGGACCCGCACTGCGCCATGGCCGGCATGGGCGGCGCCGGCGGCGCCATGCTCACGGCGCGCTTTCGCCTGCGCACGAGACCGAGGACGCCGTCGGGCATGAACAACACGGCCGCCACGAGAATGGCACCGGTGATCGCCTTGCCGGCGACCGCCTGGTCGGCCGCCGTCGACGCGTAAAGCAGCAGCGTGATTGCCGTCGCGCCGAGCGCGGGCCCCGCCCAATGCCGGGTGCCGCCGAGCACGCACATCAGCACGACCGTCAGCGGCACCGTGATGTTGAACGTGCTGCTCGCGGTCACGTACGAAACGAAGAGGGCCTGGATGCCGCCGGCAATGCCGGCGAGCGCACACGAGATGCCGAAGGCCGCGAGCTTGTAGCGGTACGTCGGCACGCCCATCACCTCGGCCGCGTCCTCGTCGTCGTGGATCGCGAAGAGGCCGAGCCCGAGGCGCGAGCGCGCGATCGCCCGCGCGAGCACGAGTGCGACGACGGCCAGCGCCAGCGCCATCACGTAGAACGCGCCCGACGCGGTGGGTGCAACCGCCGGCACGGCGACGGCCGACAGGTAGACGCCGGGCCCGCCGTCGATCGGCGTGTTCTGCACGATCGTCGCGAGCACGAACGTGACGGCGAGCGTCAGCAGCGCGAAGAGCTCGCCGCGCACGCGCCGCACGCGAAAGACGACGGCGCCGAGCCCCACGCCGAGCAGCGCCGCGACGATGCCCGCCGCCGGCAGCGTCCACAGAAACGGCACGCCGAACGTGCCGGCCAGGACCGCCGTCGTGTAGACGCCCGCGCCGTAGAACGCACCGTGCCCGAACGAAAAATAGCCGGAGTAGCCCGACAGGATGTTCCACGACGTCGCGAGGACGATCCAGTGCAGGACGAGGTAGAGGAACGACTCGTAGAACGCCGGCAGGCGCAGGAACGGAATCGTCGCGAGTGCCGCGCCCGCCGCGACGATGCCGACGATCGTGCGGTCGACCTTCAGGATCGTCCCGGGCGAACGAGCAGCAGCGCGATCAGCAGCGTGAAC
>DASSVX010000315.1:0-6710 GCA_035705655.1 Casimicrobiaceae bacterium | reverse complement strand
GCCGGCGTGCCGACCGTGTGGCTCGGCCTGCTGAATTACATGAAGCAGAACGACCTGCGCCTGTCGACGCTCAGGATGACGACGATCGGCGGCTCCGCCTGTCCGCCTGCGTTGATGCAGTCGCTGCAGGATGACTATGGGATTCGCGTGCTGCATGCGTGGGGCATGACCGAGATGAGCCCGATGGGCACCACCGCCTGCTTGAAGTCGAAGCATCTCGACCTTGCGGCGGGGGACCGGTTCGCCGTCGGGCTGAAGCAGGGTCGTCCGCTCTACGGCGTCGACATGAAGATTACCGACGAGCAGGGCAACGCGCTGCCGCACGACGGCAAGAGCGCGGGCAACCTGCTCGTGAAGGGCCCGTGGATCGCAAGCCGCTATTACCGCGACGATGCCGTGCCGACGGTCGACGGATGGTTCCCGACCGGCGACGTCGCGACGATCGACGAGGACGGCTACCTCCGGCTCACCGATCGCGCGAAGGACGTGATCAAGTCGGGCGGCGAATGGATCAGCTCGATCGAGCTCGAGAACATCGCGATCGGGCATCCGGGCGTGATGGAGGCCGCGGTCATCGGCGTGGCCCACGCGAAGTGGGATGAGCGGCCGCTGCTCGTCGTCGTGAAGAAACCCGGTGCAGAGGTGACGCGCCAGGCGCTGCTCGACTTCTACGTCGGCCGCACCGCGAAGTGGTGGATGCCCGACGATGTGGTGTTCGTCGACGCGCTTCCGCACACCGCGACGGGAAAGCTGTCGAAGCGCGCGTTGCGCGAGCAGTATCGCGATTACGAATGGCCCGCGGGCGCCACGGCGCTCGGGAACTGACGCGCCATCCGCTCCCATCGCCGGGCGAGTGCCGGCTGCACGGGCGGCGTCCAGCGCGCCAGCAGGTCGTCCATGACGCCGAAGTCGTTGCATACGAGGACGACGTCGCATCCCGCGCCGAGCGCCGCGTCGGCGCGCGCGACGATGTCGCCCGCCGAACGGGCGCCCGTCATTTCGAGATCGTCGGAGAACACGAGGCCGTCGAAACCGAGCCGGCCGCGCAGGATGGCGCCGATCCAGGCGGCAGAAAAGCCCGCCGGGCGCGCATCCACCGCCGGATAGACGACGTGCGCGGGCATGATCGCGGCGAGCCCCTGCTGGATCAACGCGGCGAACGGCACGACGTCGGTGCGCAGGATATCGTCGAGCGCGCGCGCGTCGACGGGCGTGTCGACGTGCGAGTCGGCCGCGACGAAGCCGTGTCCGGGGAAATGCTTGCCGACGGCGGCAACGCCGCCCGCGGCGAGTCCGCGCACCAGCGCGCCGGCGAGGTCGGCGACGATCACCGGATCGTCGTGAAAGGCGCGATTGCCGATCACCGCACTGACCCCGTGATCGAGATCGAGCACCGGCGTGAAGCTGAAATCGACGCTGTGTGCGCGCAGCTCGCGCGCAATCGTCGCGCCGACATCGAAGGCGGCCGCGGTCGCTGCCGCAGGCTCGTCATCCCATTGCCGCCCCAGGGCTCGCATCGGCGGCAGCGGCGTGAATTCATCGTTGCGAAAGCGCTGCACGCGCCCGCCTTCGTGATCGACGCCGATGAGCAGTTCCGGTCGCAGCGCGTGAATCGAGTGGGTCAGCGCGCGCAATTGCGCAGACGACGCGAAGTTGCGCGCGAACAGAATCACGCCGCCGACGCGCGGATCGGCGAGGCGCGCGCGGTCGCCCGCGCCAAGCTCCAACGCCTGGATGCCGAGCATCACGGGCCCC
Source organism: Casimicrobiaceae bacterium (assembly GCA_035705655.1). Lineage (GTDB taxonomy): Bacteria > Pseudomonadota > Gammaproteobacteria > Burkholderiales > Casimicrobiaceae > VBCG01. The sequence goes on along the minus strand of DASSVX010000315.1, from coordinate 4,955 downwards.
CGCGCATTCACGCGACCGGCTCCCGCTTCGCCGCCTGCCGCATCAGCGCCTTCATCTCGCGCACCGCCTCGCGCAAGCCGACGAACACGCTGCGCGACACGATCGCATGGCCGATGTGCAGCTCGCGCACGCCGGGAAGCGCTGCGACCGGCTGCACGTTGATGTAGTTGAGCGCGTGGCCCGCGTTGAAACGCATGCCGAGATCGCGTATCGCGCGACCGGCGATGTGAATGCGGTCGAGCTCCTCGACCACGGCGCGGCTTTCGGCGTCGCGCCCTTTCGCATGGAACGCGTGCGCGTAGGGACCGGTATGCACCTCGCAGACGCGGGCGCCGGCGCGGGCGGCCGCCTCGACCTGCGGCAGGTCGGCGTCGATGAACACCGAGGTGACGATGCCCGCATCCGTCAGCTTCCCGATTGCGGCCTCGAGCTTGCCCTCCTGGGCGGCGACGTCGAGCCCGCCTTCGGTCGTCACTTCCTCGCGGCCCTCGGGCACGAGCATCGCCATTTCGGGACGCAGCGCGCAGGCGATGGCGACCATTTCGTCGGTAGCCGCCATCTCGAGGTTGAGCTTGATATGCACGAGGTCGCGCAGGCGTCGCACGTCCTGGTCCTGGATGTGCCGCCGGTCCTCGCGCAGATGGACGGTGATGCCGTCGGCACCGCCGAGGTGCGCCTCGACCGCGGCCCACACGGGATCGGGTTCGTAAGTGCGACGCGCCTGCCGCAGCGTCGCGACATGGTCGATGTTCACGCCAAGCTCGATCACGATCGGTTTCCTTCGCTGGTCACGTCCCTGTCCTCCAGTGCCGCAAGATCGCGCACCATGCGGCGGCTGAAGATGTGCCGCTTCTCGAGGTAGTGGTCGAGGATGCCGCGCATCAACCGCTTCGCTTCGGCCGCGATGTCGGCGTCGGGGTAGCGTTCGGTCGCAAGCGCGAGCAGCGTTTCGCCACGAACCACCGGCCACGACGCGCGTGGCTCGGCGGCGACGTGCTGCGGGCCGCGATCGAATGCGTAATGGTAACGTTCGCCCGCTTCGACGGGCGCGTCACGCGCGACGTCGCGCGTGATCGTGAGTGCGTAGCCGAGCTCGGCGAGCAGACGCAGTTCGAAGCGGCGCAGCGTCGCCGCCTGCGCGCCAGGCGCCTGGTTGGCGGTCAGCGCGCGCAGCGCCGATTCGTATTGGCGCCACAGCGCCGGATGCGCATCCTCGCGGGCGAGCAGCTTCAGCAGCAATTCGTTGAGATAGAAACCGCAGAGCAGCGCCGCACCCCCGGGAAGCGGCAGGCCACCCTGCCACTCGGCCTTGACCAGCGTCTTGAGCTCGCCCGCGCCGGCCCACGACAGCGCGAGCGGCTGGAACGCCTGCAGCACGCCGCGCATCTCGGAGCGCGGACGCTTGGCGCCGCGCGCGACCATCGCCACCCGGCCGTGGCGCTCGGTGAACGCCTCGACGATGAGGCTCGTCTCGCGGTATGCGTACGTGTGCAGCACGAACGCCGGCTCGTCGTCGTGGCGCTCGCGCAGTTGCTTCATGCGCGCGCTCTTCAGTAACCGAGGCGCGTCAGCATCGCGTCGCTGTCGGACCACCGGCGCTTGACGCGCACCCACACGTCGAGGAACACCTTGCCGCCGAAAAGCCCCTCCATGTCGGCGCGCGCCTGCGAGGCAATCGTCTTCATCCTGGCGCCGCCCTCGCCGACCAGGATGGCACGCTGGCTCGTTTTGGCGACGAAGATCGTCGCGCGAATGCGTCGCAGCCCGCCGTCGTGCTCGAAGCTTTCGATCGACACCGCCGTGCCGTACGGCACCTCGTCGCCGAGCTGGCGGAAGATCTTTTCGCGGATGAATTCGGCGGCGAGAAAGCGCTCGTCGCGGTCGGTGATGTCGTCGCCTTCGTACAGCGCGGGACCGGGAGGAAGCGCTTCGGCAACCGCGTGCTTCAGCGCGATGAGATCGGTGCCTTTTTCGGCGGAAATCGGCACGATCGCAACGAACTCGCGCAGCGCAGCGATCTCGGCAATCCGCGGCAAAAGCGCGCGCTTGTCGGTGAGCGCATCGATCTTGGTGAGCGCCGCCACGACCGGCACGTCGCGCGGCAGCAGATCGAGCACTTCGCGATCCTGCGCCCCGAAGCGCGCGGCGTCGGCGGCGAACACGATGACGTCCACCTCGGCAAGCGCGTCGCGCACCGCGCGATTGAGCCGCTCATTCAGCCGCGACCGGTGCTGCGTCTGCCAGCCGGGCGTGTCCACGAAAATGAACTGCGCGCCGGGCTCGGTGAGGATGCCGCTGATGCGGTGGCGCGTCGTCTGGGGCTTGCGCGACGTGATGCTGATGCGCGCGCCGACCAGCGCGTTCAGCAGCGTCGATTTGCCGACGGAGGGGCGGCCGACGATGGCGACGTGACCGCAGCGATGGCGGGTGTCGGCTTCAGCCATGGCGCCGCTCGACCGGCAGCAAGTCGAGCGCCTGCGTCGCCGCATCCTGCTCGGCCGCGCGCCGGCTCACCCCCGAACCGCGGGTCACGATCGCAAGATCGGGAATGCGGCATTCGACCGCAAATTGCTGCGCGTGCGCCTTGCCCGTCGTGCCCACGATCTCGTACGTGGGCTCGGGCAGCCGGCGCTTGTGCAACGCCTCCTGCAGCCGCGTCTTCGGGTCCTTGCCGAGGCGCGCGGGATCGGCATCGCGCAGCACGTCGCCGTAGGCGGCGACGATCGCCGCCCGGGCTGGCGCGAAGCCGGCATCGAGAAAGATGGCGCCGAACACGGCTTCCATCGCATCGGCGAGGATCGAGGCCCGGTCGGTGCCTCCGCTCTTCAATTCGCCTTCGCCGACGCGGATTGCGCGACCGAGGCCGATGCGCCGCGCGACCTGCGCGAGCGTGTTTTCGCGCACCAGATGGGCGCGCGCCCGCGTCAGGTGCCCTTCGGGCGCATCGGGAAAGCGCTCGTAGAGGCTGAGTGCCACGACGAAGCCCAGCACCGCGTCGCCGATGAACTCCAGCCGCTCGTTGTTGGGCGTGCCATAGCTGCGGTGCGTCAGCGCCTGACGCAAAAGGTCGGGGTTCGCGAACGCGTGCTCGACGCCGACGCGTGGCGCGCCGGCGTCCGGCGGATCGGGCGAGGAAGGTTCGCTAGCCGCGGGACGAGCGCGCTTCGAACTCGAGGAGGATGCTCGCATTGCCGATCATGTGCAGGACCTTCTGCCATGACAGCGTGGCGACGATGGCGTTGCCTTCGCGTCCGACCGCCACTTCGGCCGCGTTGACCGAATCGACGTAATCGGCGGAGAGCCGCCGATCCATCGAGCGGCGGATCTCGGCGGCCGTCGGCGTCTGCACGTCGAGCATCGTCTGGTCGAGCGCCTTCTGGACGGTGAAGTATTCGATGTAGGAGGGACCCACGCGGAACGCGACGAGCGCGAAAATGATGATCACGATCGTCGTGAACAGGAAGCCGATCATCGACAGGCCACGCTCGTTTCCGGACACGATGCTCCCTCCGCCGCGCCGCCGGTCAGTGAATGGCGCTGCCGACGCGCTTGAATGCAAACGATGCGATGTCGTCCCAGTTGAACCAGATGAAGAACGCCCTGCCTCGCAGGTGGTCGTCCGGAACGAATCCCCAATAGCGGCTATCGTCGCTGTTGTCGCGGTTGTCGCCCATCATGAAGTAATGCCCGGCGGGAACCCGACATTTGAAGCCGCGCTCATTGTAGTCGCAATTTTCGCGCCCGGGGAACGGGCGGACGTTCGACGGATACACCGGCTGGGCCTGCGCGTTGAGGCCGATCGTATGCGTCAGCGCCGGCTTGCCGTCCGTGTCCTCGATGCTTTTCTCGAGGGTCTCGAAGCGCAGCCCTTCGAGGTAGCTGTACGAGCCATCGGCGCGCTGCGGCCACGGCGTGCCGTTGACCGTCAGCTTCTTGTCGCGGTACTCGACGACGTCGCCGGGGAGGCCGACCACGCGCTTGATGAAATCCTGCGACGGATTCAGCGGATAGCGGAAGACGACGACATCGCCGCGGCTGGGATCGGAAACCGGGATGATCTTCTGCTCGATGACCGGCAGCCGGATGCCGTAGATGAATTTGTTGACGAGGATGAAGTCGCCCACCTCGAGCGTCGGGCGCATCGACGACGACGGAATCTTGAACGGCTCGGCGAGGAACGAGCGCAGCACGAAGACGACGAGCAGCACCGGAAAGAACGACTTCGAATACTCGACCCACACGGGCTCGGGGGCGCCGGGCGCCCGCCGCGCGGCAAAGAACAGGCGGTCGACCAGCCAGACGAAGCCCGTCACGGCGGTCAGCACGAACAGGATCAGGGCGAAGTTCATCGAATCTCGGAAAAGGGCGAAGGGGAGAACGGACTGCGGGAGGTACGGCGATCACCGGCGCGGCATTGTCGCATGGGTTGAATCGGGGTCAGAGCTGTAATTATTGCGGCGGAGATTGCCGGGCATCCCGTACCGTCCACGCCGCAACATGGGTTGAATCGGGGTCAGAGCTGTAATTATTGCGGCGGAGATTGCCGGGCATCCCGTACCGTCCACGCCGCAATAATTACAGCTCTGACCCCGATTCACTTGCCGCCGACCTGCAGGATCGCGAGGAACGCCTCCTGCGGGATTTCGACGCTGCCGACCGACTTCATCCGCTTCTTGCCCGCCTTCTGCTTCTCGAGCAGCTTCTTCTTGCGCGTGATGTCGCCGCCGTAGCACTTGGCCAGCACGTTCTTGCGCAGCGCCTTGATGTTCTCGCGCGCGATGATCTGGGCGCCGATCGCCGCCTGCACGGCGACGTCGAACATCTGCCGCGGAATCAGCGAGCGCATCTTCGCGGCAACCTCGCGGCCGCGGTAGGTCGCGACCGACCGGTGCACCATCACCGACAGCGCGTCGACGCGCTCGCCGTTGATCAGGATGTCGAGCTTGACGACGTCG
>DASSVX010000314.1:0-2041 GCA_035705655.1 Casimicrobiaceae bacterium | reverse complement strand
ACCCGAAGCTCGTCGCCGCGGTTCCGTTTACCCCGGTACCCGGAGCGCGCCTGCTCGCGCCAGCCGCGACGACCCGCCGCGCACTGCTCGCGTGCGCGCAGCGTGAGCTTGCGCGCGGCTATTCGTCGCTGCACGTGCTGTTCGTCGACGAGACGCAGTCGCGCGAAGGTGCTGCGGCCGGCATGCTCGTGCGCGATGGCGTGCAGTTCCACTGGCGCAACGCCGGCTATCGGGATTTCGCCGATTTCCTCGCGGCATTCAATCACGACAAGCGCAAGAAGATCCGCCAGGAGCGCCGCCGCCTCGCCGAGGCGGGTGTCAGGTTCGTGCGCAAGATCGGCGACGAGATCAGTGCCGCCGATCGTGCGTTCTTCTTCGACTGCTACAAGCGCACGTACGGCGCGCATCATTCGACGCCGTACCTGTCGCTCGATTTTTTCGACCGTATCGGAGCGACGCTCGCACCCCATCTGCTGCTCGTCCTCGGCTACCGCAACGGCCGCAGGCTATGCGCGGCGCTCGACGTGTTCGACGACGCGACGCTGTGGGGACGCTACTGGGGCACGCGCGAGTACGTGCCGGGACTGCATTTCGAGGCCTGCTACTACCAGGCAATCGAGTTTTGCATCGAGCGCGGCATCGCGAGCTTCGAAGGCGGCGCACAGGGCGTGCACAAGCTTGCACGCGGGCTCCTGCCCGTCGCCACGCATTCGTTGCACGCGATCGCCGACCGAAGCTTCGCTGCGGCGATCGCCGATTTTTGCGCGCGCGAGCGCAGCGACGTTGCGCACTCGATCGGCGAGCTCGAATCGGGCAGTCCCTTCCGCAGCGATCGCAGCGAAGAAACATGAGCGCGACGCCCGCGCACGCGCGCGCCAGCCCGGCGTTCCGGCGTCAGGACTTTCCGTCGTTCAGCAGGCGGCGCAACGCCGGCGTTCCGTCGGCGTCGGCCGCAATGTCGGCCTGCACCACCGTACGCGTGCGTTTGGAGCGGATCTGTGTCTGCGTGACGGGTCGCGCAGGCACCTTGTAGACCGGTTCCATGTCGCGGCGATCGTTGAAGGCCGCGGCACCCGCTTGGCTGCGCGCATGGCCATTCGGGTTACCCGCCCGCTGCGCCCGCGGGCCGCTGCGATGCCGGGGCGATCCCTTGTTGTTGCCGTAGCCGGCCGCGGCGCCTCCCGGGGCGGACAGCGTCGTGCGCCCGAACGGCGACGCGTTGGCGTTGCTTTGCGGCTGCACTTCGTCGAAGTTGTGTCCGGTGCGCGGCGGCCGCTGCCCTGGCGGATGATGGTGCGGCTTGCCCGGCTTGCGCCGCGCGTCACCCTGCGGAGGACGCTGCGGCCCGGCGTTCGCCGGTTTCCCGTTGGCTCCGCGCTTCTTCCATGCGCCGGACTTCTTCGGCGATGCATTGGCCGGGCGTGGCGACTTGCTTCCCTGCGAAGACACGCCGGCCTGGTCGTCCCCGGGCAATTCGCCGCTTGCGCCTGCGCGCCCCTGGCCCGGTACGAACGGCGCCTGACCGCGCTGGCCATGCGGTCGCGACTTGTGCGGCCGTGACTTCGGCCGGCCACCCGGCGACGATGGCGTGCCGTCGGCATGCGCGTTACGCGCCTTCGGCCGCGATGGCGGACGGCCCTGTTGCGCGCGCAAGCCGGCGGAAGCGACGATCGCGTCCACATCCGCGGCTTCGAGTTCGGCCAGGTGACCGCGCTTCAGGTGCGTCGGCATCGCAAGTGCGCCAAAGCGGATGCGAATCAGCCGGCTCACCATGAGTCCGAGCGCTTCGAAGAGCCGGCGTACTTCGCGGTTGCGCCCTTCCTTCAGCACGACGTGGTACCAATGGTTCGAGCCGTCTTCGTCGCCGCCGCCGTCGCTCACCTTTTCGCAGCGCGCCGGACCGTCGTCGAGCTCGATGCCGCTCGTCAACGCCTGCACCTGCTCGTCGGTGAGCCGCCCCATGACGCGCACCGCGTATTCGCGCTCGACTTCATAGCGCGGATGCATGAGCCGGTTCGCGAGCTCGCCCGAGTTCGTGAAC
>DASSVX010000313.1:0-8422 GCA_035705655.1 Casimicrobiaceae bacterium | reverse complement strand
CTGCGCCGCATCGTAGCCCTGCACCGCGTACACGTCGGGACTCGCCTTGTACGCCTTGTTGTAGTCGGCGCGAAACGCCTTGTCCTTCGGCACGTCGAGCCCGTCGGCGTAGTGCAGCGTGGTCAGCATCCCCTGCGCCGCCGCGCCCTGCGCCTCCAGCGTGCCGTCGGTCAGAAAGCCCGGCCCGTAGAGCGGGATCGTCTTGTTCAAGCCCGCGGCCGCGTAGTCCTTGACGAATTTCACCGCGCCGCCGCCCGCGAAGAACGCGTAGACCGCGTCGGGTTTGGTCGCCGCGATCTCGGTGAGCAGTGCCTGGAACTCGACGTTCGGAAACGGCAGCGTCAGCTCCTTGACCACGTCGCCGCCCGATGCCTTCAGGCCCTCCTTGAAGCCTTCGACCGATTCGTCGCCTGCGGCGTATTTCCACGTGATCGTCGCCACCTTCTTCGCGCCGCGCTCGCCGGCCACCTTGCCCATCGCGTAACCCGGCTGCCAGTTCGAGAACGAGCTTCTGAAGATGTTCGGCGCGCACATCGGACCCGTCACCGCCTCGGCGCCCGCATTCGGAATGACGAGCAGCGTGTTCGTGTCCTTCGCGACCTTGGCCATGGCCATGACGACGCCCGAGTGCACGGTGCCGACGACGACGTCGACGTTGTCGCGCTTGATCAGCTTGTTGATGTTGTCGACGGCCTTCGACGGCTCGGACTCGTCGTCGACCTTGAAGTATTCGAGCTCGCGTCCGCCGAGCTTGCCGCCCTGCTCCTGCACGTACAACCGGAAGCCGTTTTCGATGGCGGTGCCGAGCGCCGCGTAGGTGCCGGTGTACGGAAGCATGAAACCGACCTTGATCTTGCCTTGCGCAGCGGCGCCGCTCGCGGCGGCGCAGAGTGCGGCCGCGAGCACGGCGCGCACGAGCGTTGCACGACGAAAAATCATGACACTCCTCCCTTGTTTGCGCGCGCCCCGGAATGGCGCGCAATGAAACCGGTGATTGCGCGCGTCAGCGCCTCGGGCTGGTCGCGTTGCGGCGAATGACCGCAATTCGCGAGTACGACGGTTTCGCTGTGCGGAACGCGAATGCGGATGCCGGTGACCTGCGCGAGGGTACCGTACTCGTCGTCTTCGCCCTGCACTGCGAGTATGGGGCATTGCAGCCGGTCGAGCACCGGCTCGATTGACCAGTCGCGAAAGGCCGGATCGAGCCAGATGTCGTTCCAGCCGAAGAACGCGGAGTCGGGGTCGTCGTGGTAGCGGGCAAGCCGCGCGCGCAAGTCCGTGGCGCCATACGCGTCGCGTGCAGCGACGATGCTCGCGATCGACACGTCCTCGACGAAAATGTGCGGCGCCACGGCAACCACGCCGGCGACGGCGTCCGGGAAACTCGCCGCGTAAATGAGCGCGATCGAGCCGCCATCGCTGTGCCCGAGCAGCCAGGGCGGCAGCGCATCGGCGCCGACGCCGAGCCGATCGAACAGGCGCGGCAGCACGCCCTGCGCCTCGCGGTGCATGAAGTCGACGGGCCAGCGCTCATCGGGACCGCGCGGCGTCGAGCGGCCGTACCCGGCGCGCGAATACACGAGGCCCCGGCAGCCGCACGCATCGCACAGTCTCTGCGGATAGTCCTTCCACATCGAAAGCGAGCCGAGCCCCTCGTGCAGGAACACGACGAGCGGCACATCGGCGGCTTCCCGGCGCGGCGCATCGTTGGCGACCGGCGCAGATGCTGGCTCGACCCATGCGTATTCGAGGGTTATCGCGCGTCCGTCGTATTCGATGTCGACGAACGCGACGGCTGTCACGGCGCCCCGGCCTGCTCGCGCTCGCGGAGCTTGAACCGCTGGATCTTGCCGGTCGCCGTCTTCGGCAACTCCGCGAGGAACTCGATGGACCGCGGGTACTTGTACGGGGCGAGCTTGTCCTTGACGAACGTTTTCAGCGTGTCCTCGAGCGCGGCGTCGCCCGCGTGGCCCGGCTTCAGCACGACGAACGCCTTGGTCTTGGTCAGGCCGTCGGCGTCGGGTTTGCCGATGACGGCCGCTTCGAGCACCGCGGGATGCTGCACGAGCGCGCCCTCGACCTCGAACGGCGACACGTAGAGCCCGCTCACCTTCAGCATGTCGTCGGCGCGTCCCGAGTACATGTAAAAGCCGTCGTCGCGGCGCACGTACTTGTCGCCGCTCTTCGTCCACTCGCCCTGGAACGTCCCGCGCGACTTGTCGCGGCTGGTCCAGTACATGAGCGCAGCGCTCGGCCCGCGCACGTAGAGATCGCCGACGTCGCCGTCGGCGGCCGGCCGGCCGTCCTCACCGCGCAGCTCGATCTCGTAGCCCGGCACCGGCACGCCGGTGGTTCCGTACCGCACGCTGCCCGAGCGATTCGAAAGGAAGATGTGCAGCATTTCGGTCGATCCGATGCCGTCGAGGATCTCGACCCCGAGGTGAGCCGTGAAGCGCTCGCCGATGTCGCGCGGCAGCGCCTCGCCCGCCGACACGCAAAGACGCAGCGCCAGAGCTGCGCGCACGGGCAGGTCGGGCGAGGCGAGCATGGCGGCGTAAAGCGTCGGCACGCCGTAGAAAACCGTGGCGCGATGCTCGGCAAGACGCCGGAAAACCGCCATCGGGGTCGGCCGCTCGGCCATCAGCACGGTGGTCGCGCCCGCCGACAATGGAAAGGTCAGCGCGTTGCCGAGTCCATAGGCGAAGAAGAGCTTGGCCGCGGAGAAGCAGACGTCGTTCTCGGTGAGACGCAGCACGCCCTGTGCGTAGAGCGTATCGGTCCAGTACGCATTCGCGTGCGTGTGCACGGTGCCCTTCGGCGCACCGGTCGAGCCCGACGAATAGAGCCAGAACGCGACGTCGTCGGCGTGCGTCGCCGCGGGCCGCGCTTCCGGCGCGCTCGCAACGTCCGCAGCGAAATCGCGCCGATCGGCGATCGTCTCGGGCGCGCCGATGACCCACACGGTCTCGACGTCGCTGGGTGCGCTTTGCAGCGCCCGCTCGAGCATCGGCAGCAGCGCGTTCGACACGATCGCGGCACGCGCTCGGCTGTGCGCCAGCATGTACGCGTAGTCGGCCGCGGTCAGCAGCGTATTCACTGCGACCGGCACGATGCCGGCGTAGAGCGCGCCGAGGAACGCAACGGGCCATTCGACACCGTCGTGCGCGAGCAGCAGCACGCGCTCTTCGCGGCGCAGGCCACGCTCGCGCAGCACCGATGCGAAGCGGCGGATACGCTTCGCGAGTTCGCCATACGACAGCCGCTCGCGATCGTCGATATAGGCGATGCGATCGGCGCGCGCCGCATTGCGCGACATCAGGTGCGAGGCGAGATTGAACGACGCGGGCGGGGCGGCGGGGGTCGACATGACGCGGTTGATGTCGGCGTTTGCGATTCGGTGCGCTGCATTATAGTGCCCGGACGCGATGCGGAGGTCCGGATGACATGGTCGATCGTGGCACGCGACACGCACGGCGCGCTCGGCGTCGCCGTCGCCAGCCGCTTCTTCGCCGTGGGTGCGCTGTGCCCGTACGCACGAAGCGGCGTGGGCGCGCTCGCAACCCAGGCGCTGGTCAATCCCGGCTATGGCATTGCCGGGCTCGACCGGCTGGTGCAGGGGGATTCGCCGCGACAGGTGATCGAGGCGCTCGTCGGCGACGACGACGGTCGCGAGCATCGGCAGGTCCACCTCATCGACGCCGCGGGCCGCACCGCGGCCTACACCGGCGCGCAATGCATTGGCTGGTGCGGTGATCTCGCGGCCGACGGCTTTTCGGTGGCCGGCAACATGCTGGCCGGCGAACGCGTGATCGGCGACACGGCGGAAGCATTCCGGCACCATGCGCATCTTGCGCTTGCCGAGCGGTTGCTGCTTGCGCTGGAGGCGGGCGAAGCGGCGGGCGGCGACAAGCGCGGCAAACAGGCGGCGGCATTGCGCATCGTCACGACCGAGGACTATCCGATGCTCGACCTGCGCGTCGACGACCATGTCGAGCCGCTCGCCGAACTGCGGCGGCTTTACGACGTGAGCCTGGAGCGCTTCCAGGCGTTCGTCACGTGCCTGCCGACACGCGCGCGACCGGCCGGCATCACCGATCGCGCGACGATCGAGCGCGAAATCGAGCGCTTCCGCGCGTCCCGCGCCGCGACGATGCACGACGCGACGCGCGGGCGATGACGTTCGACGAGTTCCGTCCGGGGCAGGTTCTGACGTACGGTCCGGCAACGCTGTCCGAAGCGCAGATCCTCGCGTTCGCTCGCGAATACGATCCGCAATGGTTCCATGTCGACGTCGAACGCGCGAGAACCGGACGCTGGCAGGGACTCATCGCCAGCGGCTGGCAGACCTGCGGCATCGCAATGCGCCTCGTCGTCGAGGGCGCGTTGCGCGGCTCCGAGTCGTTCGGCTCGCCGGGGCTCGAATACCTGAAATGGCTCGGACCGGTTCGTCCGGGCGACCTGCTGACGCTGGTCGCCGAAGTGCTCGAAGTGCGGCGCTCGGAGCGCCAGCCGACGCTCGGCATTCTTCGCTGGCGCTGGCGACTCCTCAACCAGGACGACATCGCGGTGCTGGAGTTGGTGGCGACGAATCTTTTCGACCTCGCGTAGCGGCGCGTACTTCGATCTGCTCGGATTCATGCGAACGCGCATGCGGGCTTGCACACGCGTGCATCGCGTCCTATCATGCCGTGCACACGTGTGCAATGCCGATGGAGCCGCGGTTGTCCGATGAGGGTCTACGAGGCGCGTTCGTGACGGCGGCCGATGTCGCGAGGCGCGCGGGAGTCTCGCGCTCCGCGGTGTCGCGCGCGTTCACGCCGGGCGCCAGCGTTTCGAAGGATGCGCGCCAGCGTATTGTCGAAGCTGCCGATCATCTGGGTTATCGCATCAATCGGCTGGCCCAGAGCCTCAACAACGCGCGGTCGAACCTGGTGGGTCTCGTCGGCACGGATCTCCAGCAGCCGTTTCACGCCGATCTGCTCGCGACGCTTTCGGGCGCGCTGCTGGCCGACGGCTTCCAGTGCATGCTGCTCAATGCAGCCAACGCGACGCACGACATGGGCGCGTTGATCACGCGCGTGCTCGAATACCGCGTTTGTGCGATCGTCGTGATGGCCGGCACGCCTCCGGCGCGAATCGTCGTCGAATGCCTGCATAACGGCGTACCGGTGATTCTGATCAACAAGCTGCTGCCCAAGGTCGCCGTCGATACCGTCATCTCGGATCATGCGGCGGGGGGACGAGCCGCCGCCGAGCAGCTTCTGGCGGCGGGATGCCGGCGCATCGGCGTAGTGTCGAGTGCCGCCCGCACGACCAGCCTCACGACGCGTATCGACGCGTTCGTCGCCTGCGCCACTGCTGCGCGCGTACGCGTGCGCCTGTGGCGAAAAGGGCCGACCGACTATCGCTCGGGATACGAAGCGGCGCTCGACCTGCTGAAGGACGGCGCGGTCGATGGCGTGTTCTGCGTCACCGACTTGCTCGCCCTCGGCTTCCTCGATGCCGCCCGTTCCGAGTGCCGGCGCCGGATTCCCGACGATCTATCGGTGATCGGCTTCGACGACATTCCGCAGGCAGCGTGGAGTGCGTATCGGTTGACGACGTTTCGTCAACCAAGCGCGGATCTCGCCGCGGCAGTCATGGGCGCGATCCGCCGCCGGGCGGCCGAACCGGGCGCGCCGCCGCAGCTCGCGACGGTCCCAGTGCAACTTGTCGCGCGTTCGACGGTGCGCAGCGCGCACGGGCGGCGATCGTGACGCGTCCTCGCGTGATCGCACATCGCGGCAGCAGCGCGCGGCACGCGGACAACACCTGGGCGGCGTTCAACGCGGCCGTCGCCGAAGGGGCCGACGCGATCGAGTGCGACGTCATGTCGACGCACGACGGAACGCTCGTCGTCCGCCACGACCTCACGCTCGCCGGACGGCAGATCGCCGACCTCGACGCGGCGCAGATCGAGGCGATCGCGCCCGGCACGGTGCGCCTCGCCGACGTCATTGCGTGGGCCGCAGGCGCGCGGATCGATCTTCTGGTCGAGGTCAAGCATCCGGATGCGGCCGAGGCGATCGGCGCGCTCGTTTCGGCGAGCGCGTGGCGCGAGCACATCGTGATGGCCGGCTTTCACGGACCCTCGCTCGCGGCGCTGAAGCAGGCGGATCCCGGCCTGCGCACGTCGTTCATGATGGGTAGCGTCGTGACTGCCGACGATCTCGTGCTTCTCGCGACTCGCTATCGCGCCGATGGCGTGCATCCGTGCTGGGAAGGACGCGCGGCGCGACCGCATCGGCTGCTCGACGCGGGGTTCGTCGATCGCGTACGGAGCGCGGAGTTGACGCTCACCCTTTGGCACGAGGAGCGCGAAGAGGAGCTGTGTGCGCTCGTGGCGCTTGCACCCGACGCGATATGCACGAATACCCCGGCGGTTTTGCGCGCGATCGTCGGTGCGCGCGATTGAATGAATCCCCACGCTCGCGGCCCTGATGTTGATTCCGCCGCTCACGCTCGCATGCTCAAACGAGGAGGCCTCATGAACTGGAAGCTTGCAGTTGCCGCAACGCTCGGCGCAGCGCTCGCTCTCGCGGCGCTGCCCGCTTTTGCGGACGATGTGGTCATCAAGGTCTGGTCGCGCGCCGACCGGTCGGGTCCACTGCGCGCCGGCAACATCGTGGCGGCCGGCGAGACGCTGAACAAGCTGCTCGCTGCGGCGGGAAGCGAAAAGCGCGTGAAGATCGAGCTCAACGAAACGAATGCCAAGGGCTACGACGAAGACGCGCTCGACCTCCTGAAGGCGTTCGCCGTCGACAAGGGTCCGGACATCTTCGTCCTCGCGCACGAATGGACAGGCGCGTTCGCAGCAGCCGGATACGCGTGGAATCTCGAGGACCACATCAAGAAGAATCCCGAGTTCTACGGCGACGTCATCGCGCCGCTGTGGCAGGCCGTGACGTACAAGGGCGCGCGCTATGGCGTGCCGCAGGATTCCGAAGTGCGCATGCTCTTCCTCAACAACGACAACCTGCGCAAGCTCGGCATGAGCGACGCCGACATCGCGGCGCTGCCGGCGAAGGTGGACGCGGGCCAGTTCACCGCGAACGACCTGTGCGACCTCGCGGGACAGGCGGTCCAGAAGGGCGTCGCCAAGTACGGCATTCTCCATCGTCCGAACGCGGGACCGGACTTCCAGATGCTGACCGAGAGCTTCGGCCTGGTGCCGTATGACAAGGCGACGGCGAAGCTGCAAGCGTCGAAGGCGGCGCTGCGCAGCTTCTACACGTGGGTCAAGTACTGCACCGACAAGAAGGCGCTGTTCGCGAACAACACGTCGATGTCATGGGATGCGATCGAGCAGGTGGCGTTCACCGGCGACGAAGCGTTTGCGTTCTTCCATGGCGTCTGGCGCGTCACCGACCAGATGAAGGGGCTCAACCTGAAGACCCGCGACGAATACTTCCGCAGGTTCACGTGGATCAATGCACCGGCGGGCAAGAAGGGCGGCAAGCCGTCGAACCTGTCGCACCCGATCGCCTACGCGGTGTCGACCAAGTCGGCGCACAAGGACCTCGCCGCGTACATCGTCGGCCTCGCAAGCCAGCCCTATCCGAACCTGCAGCACGCGGTCACCACCAACCACACGCCGATCAACTACGGCGAGCAGTCGATGCCCGAGATCGTCGACAAGGGCTGGGCGCTCGTCGCTGCGACACCGATGCTGAAGTATGCGAGCTTCATGCCGAATCACCCCAAGATCGGGCAATACAACTCGATCATCTTCAAGGGAATCCAGGGTGTCGAGACCGGCCGCCTGACCGCGCAGGCGGCCACCGACTTCGTCGTCGACGAGCTCGAGAACGAGCTCGGCAAGGACGTCGAGATCCGTAACTGAGGCCGCTCGGAGCCGGTGCGCACCGCGCCGGCTCGGGTCGTGGGCTCGTCATGGCCAATTTCGCGCGCGCCCAGCTTCGCCGGCAGCGAACGAGCCTGGCGCTGTTCCTGGGGCCGGCGCTCGTGCTGCTCGCGTGCTTTTTCATCGCGCCGGTAATCGTCGACCTGGTCCTCGCGTTCACCGACATGGACCGCACGCTTGCGGTGACGACCCTCACGCTCGAAAACTTCGAGCGCATGGCCACGCGCGATTCCCGGCTCCTCGCATCGCTCGGGCTCACAGCGGTGTTCGTGCTCGCAACGCTCGGGATCTTCAACGTCACGTTCGCCCTTCTGCTTGCGCTGACGACGACGGCCGCGTCGAAGGCGGCAGGGGCGTTCTTCCGCGCCGTGTGGCTTCTGCCGCGCATGAGCCCGTCGGTGGTCTATGCGCTGCTATGGCTCTGGGTGGTCGACCCGAACGAGCGAGGCCTCCTCAACCAGGTGCTTGTCCACGTGCTCGGCATGGCGCCGGCAGACCTGCGCAACAACCATCCGCTGC
>DASSVX010000312.1:0-7827 GCA_035705655.1 Casimicrobiaceae bacterium | reverse complement strand
TCATCGTGGGCTTCGATCCGTCGTACTACGACCCGCGCGCCCGCTTCGTCTACGGCCAGGTCAACTATCGGTTCAAATAAGCGACGAAGAACGGCAGTACCGCAGTTGATTCGCGGGGGGCTTCGGCCCCCCGTTTTTTCGTCGTTGTACGTGGCGCCGCGCGGCGTTATCGTTGAGGCAACATGAGGTCGTCGCTTGCAAAGGCATTGTCCGACGCGGCCGGGCATCACGCGCACGGACGGTTGTCGGAAGCCGAGGCGGGTTATCGCAGCGTGCTGCAGAACGCGCCGGATCAGCCGGATGCGCTGCATCGACTCGGCATGATCGCGCACCAGGTCGGGCGCAACGAGGCCGCGCTCGAGCTGATCGATCGCGCAATCATGGTCAATCCGGTTCAACCGACGTATTACAACGACGCCGGCATCGTGCTGCAGGCGCTCGGCCGTAACGACGAGGCAATCGCCCGCTTCCGCCAGGCGCTCGCCCTCGCGCACGCCTATCCGCGCGCGCACAACGGACTCGGCATTGCGCTCCACGACCAGGGCCGGCTCGACGAGGCCATCGCAAGCTTTCGCACCGCGTTATCGTTGAAGCCCGACTACGCCGATGCGCAGAACAACCTCGCGAATGTGCTGCGCGAGCAGGGGCGCGCGGCCGAGGCCGTGCAGATCTATCGAAAGGCGCTCGAAACGCGAGACGTGCCCGACGTCCGGTACAACCTCGCGAGCGCACTCAGCGACCTTGGCGCATTCGACGATGCGGCGCAAGCGTATGCCAAAGCGCTCATCCGGCGGGAGACGCCCGACGCGATCGCGGGCTTCGTTCAATCGCTCGTCGCGGCCGAGCTTCGCCACGCCGATGACGACGTGCGGCGAATGGCGCTGCGCGCGCTCGCGGCGCCGTGGGCGCGGCCGTCGGAGCTGTCGGCCGCTTGCATTCGCCTGCTCGCGAGCGGCGCGGCGATGCGCGAGTGCATCGATCGCGCATGGATCGCGTGGCCGGCGCGTGTCACGCTGGGCGACTTGCTCGGCGGCGTGGATCCTGGCGTCGTCTTCGACGACGCGCTGCTTCGCGCGTTGCTCGAAAGCGCGCCGGTGTGCGACCTGTCGATGGAGCGCTTTCTCACGCTCGCAAGGTTCGCGCTTCTCGACGCCGCGATCGAGAGCCGTCACCCCGCGAACGACGACCGGCTGGCATTCTGCTGTGCGCTCGCGCGGCAATGCTTCATCGACGACTATGTCTTCGCGTGCACAGGCACGGAAATCGAGCGCGCATCCGCGCTGCGCAACGTCGTCGCCGCCTCGCTCGAACGCGGCGAGGCGGTTGCCCCGGTGCCCGTCGCCATCGTCGCTGCGTACTTCCCGCTGATTTCAATGCCGCAGCGTGAAGCGCTGCTCGCCCGGACATGGCCGGAACCGCTGGACGCGCTGCTCACGCAGCAACTGCGCGAGCCATTGGAGGAGCGCGGCCTCCGCGATCGCCTTCGCCGGCTGACCGAAATCGACGATCGGGTCTCGATCGACGTGCGCCGGCAATACGAGGAGCATCCGTATCCAAGTTGGGTGCGGCTGCCCTCGCCGGCGCCGACGTCGCCGGCCGGTGCAGGTCCCGGCGGGCGCTTTCCCCTCGAGCTGCGGCAATCGGGCGAGCGTGATCTCGACATCCTCGTCGCCGGCTGCGGCACGGGGCAGGAGTCGATCGAGCTCGCGTATGCGTTTCCCCGCGCGCGCGTGCTCGCCATCGATTTGAGCCTTGCGAGCCTCGCGTATGCCGAGCGCAAGGCGCGCGAACTTTACGTTGCCAACCTCGAGCACGCGCAGGCCGACATCATGAACGTCGCGGCGCTCGGGCGGAGGTTCGACGTCATTTCGTCGGTGGGCGTCCTGCACCATCTGGCCGACCCGGTGGCCGGATGGCGCGAGCTCGTCGCGATGCTGGCACCCGGCGGTCACATGCTCGTGGGCCTCTATAGCGAGCGATCGCGCCAGGACGTGGTGGCGGCGCGGGCATTCATCGCCGCGGCGGGGTACTTACCGACCGATACCGATATCCGGCGCTGCCGTCAGGATCTGCTGTCGTCGGATCATGCCGTGCAAATCGACCGCCTCACGCGTCGTAGCGACTTCTATGTCACCGGCGAATGCCGGGACCTCCTGTTTCACGTGCAGGAGCATCGCTTCACGCTGCCCCGGATCGCGGAAGCGATCGATGCGCTCGGCCTGCGTTTCAATGGTTTCCTGCTTGGCGAGGATCTGGCGCGGCGCTATGCGGAGCACTATCCGGACGATCCGGGCATGGAGAATCTCGACAACTGGGATCGGCTCGAAGCGCAGCTACCGCAGGCCTTCGCGGGCATGTATATATTCTGGGTGCAGAAGGCGCGATGAGCCGCGCGGTTACCGTTCCGGCCGCGCGGGAGCTCGTTTCAGCCGTTCGCGTTATCCGTCCGCATTGTGTCCGTCATTCAAGGAGTCTCGCGTGCCAACGATTCTGCGTTATTTGAGCAATCGTGTCGTGAATCCGCTCGTGGTCGCCGTTTTCCTCGGCATCGCGCTCGTGTCGGTGCATGCGCATGCGCAGGACAAAAGTGCGGACGCCACGGACATCCAGGTGCTGCGCGATGCGCTGAAGACCGACAAGCGCGCCTACATCGCATCGATGCTGTCGCTGACGAGCGCCGAGGCCAAGCGATTCTGGCCGATCTACGACAGCTACCAGCGGGTCATCGACGAGACGAGCCAGCGACGGGTCGTCGCCCTCAAGGATCTCGTGATGGGGGACAGCCCAACGACGAACCTCGCCGCCAAGAACGTGATGCTGGAGCTCGTGAACATCTACGACACCGAAGCGAAGGCGCACCTGCGCCTTGCGCGTCGCGTGATGCGCGCGCTGCCGGCGATCAAGGCGGCGCGCTATCTGCAGCTCGAGGACAAGATGCTCGCGGTGCGCGATTACGACACGGCGTCGGCGGTCCCGCTGATGCACTGACCCGCATCGCGCACATGTCTCAGCTTCGCGCGAGGCGCTGCGCGGCGCCGTGCGATTGCGCAACCGGCGCGACATGCGGCGCGCGAATGGCGACGACGTCGATTGCGGTGACGAGCATGTTGCCGACCGGAGCGCAGGTCTCGCTTTCCACGCGGGTGAGGAGATCGTCCTGCGGCGCCGGGCGCTCGACTCCCGCGGGCGCGAGCACCGAAATGGCGAGGGTGGCGGCGGTCATCGCGACGGCGGCGACTGCGAACAGCGTGCGGGGCGTGCGGGGATCATAGCGGTTCATCTGCGGCTCCATGTTGTCGATCGTGCGAACTCTGCGGTTCGATGCATCTTCGCGGCGCACCGGATTCATGATTCGGATCGCGGCGGGCAACCGTGCATGGAGTGCATCGTGGCGATGCTCGCGCGGCGCGGCAACCCGGATGCGACGGAACCGCGAATTACGCGGCCGAGAGTACGGCCGGCGCGACGAATGGCGCCGGGTGCGTGACGCGTCCGGGTGGACTTCCTCGCCGTATTGTGTAGAATCGCGCGATTTTCCGACGTTGTCTGGTCCCGTTCCGGCGGGGCCCGGATGTTTTTCGGGTGCACCCCCATGTGGTTTTGGGCCGCAGCTCAGCATCGCGGCGCCGGGGCCGGATGCACCTGCCAACCGTGCAGGGAACGCTGGTACCGCGCGCCTCGAGCCTTCGCGTCGCGATTCGGGACCGCGCGCCGTGCGCATCGTCTGGATACCCGGAAGTTCGTTGCCCAACATTCGCATGGAGACAACATGTTGAAGATGAACCGTCTGGCGAACCTCGCCGCGGCCCTGATGCTTGCAATGCCGATCGCGGCGACCCCGCTTTCGGCACAGGCGCAAGCGCAAACGACGACGCCGCCGAGCGCCGCTCCGGCCGATGCACCTGTCGCAACCCCCGCACCTGCACCCGCGGCGCCGGCCGCCGCCGCCAAGGCCGCGCCGGCGACCACCGACGTGCTCGAGAATCCTTACGGCCTCGAGGCGTTGTGGAAGGGCGGCGATCTCGTCGCGCGCATCACGCTCGGCATCCTCGTCGTGATGTCCGCGGGGAGCTGGTACATCATCGTCACCAAGGTATACGAGCAGGCGAAGATGAATCGCCAGGCGCGCGCCGCCGACCGCTCGTTCTGGAAAGCGGCGTCGGTGCAGAAGGGCGCCGTCGAGTTGCGCGAGGGAAGCCCCTACCGGTTCATTGCCGAATCGGGCCTCGAGGCCACCACCAAGCACGAGGGCCTGCTCGGCAACGTCGACATGAATACCTGGGTGAGCATGTCGATCCAGCGCGCGATCGACAACATCCAGAGCCGCACGCAGGACGGCCTCGCGTTCCTCGCCACCGTGGGTTCGACGGCCCCGTTCGTCGGCCTGTTCGGCACCGTGTGGGGCATCTATCACGCGCTGACGGCCATCGGCATCGCGGGCCAGGCGTCGATCGACAAGGTGGCCGGTCCGGTCGGCGAGGCGCTGATCATGACGGCGATCGGTCTCGCGGTTGCGGTCCCGGCGGTGCTCGGCTACAACTGGCTGATCCGCCGCAACAAGGCCGCCATGGAGCGCGTCCGCGGCTTTGGCGCCGACCTGCATGCGGTGCTGCTGTCGGCGACACAATCGCCGTCCAGGGCCTGACCCGCACGCGAAGGGACGCAACGCCATGGCAATGAACGTAGGGACCGCCGACGGCGACGACGACGAGGTGATGTCGACGATCAACACGACGCCGCTGGTCGACGTCATGCTGGTCCTGCTGATCATCTTCCTCATCACGGTGCCCGTCGTGCGCAACTCGATCCCGGTCGAGTTGCCGAAGGAGCGCAACGAGATCCGCGAATCGAAGCCCGAGAACATCGTGATCTCGGTCGATTCGCAGGACCACATCTACTGGAACGACCTGCGGATGGCGTCGACGCAGGCGCTCGTCGACCGGCTGAAGAAGATTTCGGTGCTTTCGCCGCAGCCCGAGGTGCAGATTCGCGGCGACGGGCGCGGGAACTACGAAGGTGTCGGGCGCGTGGTGTATGCGTGCCAGCGCGCCGGCATCTCGAAAGTGTCGTTCATTACCGAGCCGCCGCCGCGCGCGGCGGCGGCAAGCTGATGCACGCGGTCGAAATCATCCGAGGATTCCTGCCATGGCGATGAACGTAGCCGCGCCCAGCCGCTCGTCCGACCCCGACGTGATGATCGACATCAACACGACGCCGCTGATCGACGTGATGCTGGTGCTGCTCGTGATGCTGATCATCACGATTCCGATCCAGCTGCATGCGGTCAATCTCAATCTGCCGATCGGCAATCCGCCGCCGCCGCTCACGCTGCCCGAAGTCGTGAAGATCGACGTCGACGACCAGAGCAAGGTGTACTGGAACGGCGAAGTGCTGCCCGATCGCGCAACGCTCGAATCGAAGATCAGCGAGGCTGCGAAGCAGTCGGTGCAGCCCGAGGTGCATCTGCGGCCGAACAAGCTTGCCAAGTACTCGGTGGTTGCCGGCGTCATGGCGTCGGCGCAGCGGCTCGGCCTGACCAAGATCGGCATCGTGGGCAGCGAGCAGTTCGTCGAGTAGCGGACGCCTACAGGAGTCGAACAGGCCAATGGATTTCGCACGCCAGCAACGCGACCCGACGCGGCACATGATCGGGATCGCGTTCGTGGTCCTCTTTCATGCGCTCATCATCTGGGCGCTGGTGACCGGTCTCGGCCAGAAGGTGATCCAGGTCGTCAAGAAGCCGTTGACGGCGCAGATCATCGAGGAAATCAAGGCCCCGCCGCCGCCGCCACCGCCACCGCCGCCGCCGCCAAAGAGGATCGAGCCGCCGAAGCCGGTGATCGAGCAGCCGTACGTCCCACCGCCGGAGATACCGCCGCCGGTGATGGCGCCGCCGCCGGTCATCGCCAACGTGGCGCCGACGCCGCCGCCGGTGCCCGTCGTCATCGCGCCGCCCGCGCCGCCCGTCGTGATTGCGCCGCCGGCGCCGCCCAAGCCGGCCATCCGGCAGGGCGTTTCATGCACCAAGCGTGATCCGCCGTCGTTCCCGCGCGAGGCCATCCGCGCGCACGTGGAGAAGGGTCACGTCGACGCCGTCCTGACGATCGACGAAAAGGGCAATGTGTCGGACGTGCAGATCGTAACGTCATCGCCGCCGCGCGTGTTCGACCGCGTCGTGCGCGACACGCTGGCCGAGTGGAAGTGCGCCGGCGAAGGCGCAAAGTACAAGGCCTCCGTCGAGATCAACTTCACGTTGACCGATTAGGCGCTGGCGTACGAACGTTTCGCGTGCGTCGATGGCGCGCGCGATACTTTCGTCGGGTCCGGCAACGCGCGTTTCGGACGCTCAATCTCTGCGCAACGCGAGCGCGGCCCCCGTCCACGTCGCGATCCCGACCGCGACAATCGCGAATCCGAGCGTCGACAGCGAAAACGGCCGCGCCGCGAACAGCGTGAACACTTCGCGCGCGATCTCATGCGCGGTTCCGGGCAGCATCGTCGCGATGAGTGCTGCGGCGACGAGCCAGAGGCCCGCGACGATCGGCCTGCGCCACGCGGGAAGCGCGTCGCGCGCCGGCAGACGTTGCACGACGCGTGCGCTGAAGCCTTCGTCGGTGACGTACAGGGCGCGATGGTCGGCCGCGGCGCTGACGAGCAGCGCATCGAGCCAATCGGCGCTTGCCGGCGGAGCCGGGTTCGACGAGGTGACCATGGCGTTTACGTCGCTGCCGGCGGCGCCCAGGCGGCGAGCGCCGCCCGAAGCTTCTGCTTGCCGCGAAGAATGTGCGTTTTCACGGTACCCACCGGCCAGCCCAGCACGTACGCGGCCTCTTCGTGGGACAAGTCATTATGGTAGCACTGGACGATGGCCGCACGCTCGGCCTCGGACAGCCGCGCGAGCGCACGCTCGAGGTCGATTTTCATCGTTGCGGCCGCCGCGTGATCGCCGCCGGCACCCCCCGGCAGCGTAGCGTCGCCGGCATCGTCGTCGCTGACGTCCGCATCGCGGTCACCGAGCAATTCCTCGTGCCGCTTTCGCGCCTGCGCAAGCCAGCAATTGGTCGCGATGCGGTAGAGCCACGTCGAGAAGCGCGCCTCCTGGCGGAATGACTTGAGGTTGCGCCACGCGAGGACGAACGTGTCCTGCGCGAGATCGTCGGCCAGCGCGTGATTGCCGGCGGTCAGCTTGCGCAGGCATGCGCGCACCGACGATTGGTGACGCTTCACGAGCTCGGCGAACGCATGCCGGTCGTCCGCGACGATGCAGCGCGCGATCAGTTGCGCGTCGGTGACGTCGTGCGATCGGGCTGCTGCAGCCATCCGTCAAGCGCGATGCGCGGGTGCGACCCGCGCGCGGCCGCGGCGCGGAGCGGGCGTGGTCGCCGGCCGGTTCATGCATGGCGGCCCGCAGCACAGCGGATGATCGAGCGACGAGACATCACACGCTCCCCGGCGGGGGTGTCCCCGGCGGACGCGGCGGCGCCATCGTGCGGTCCTCGAAGAACCACAACAGGCAATAGCCAAGGCCCACGAACAGCAGGACGAGGCCGACGCTGTTCGGCGTCCCGTCGTCGAGCATCGACCAGAAGCTCAAGCCGAGGCCGACCGCGGTGAGGATGATGCCCTTGCGCAGATCGGAGCAGGCCGTGCGCCGCTGCAGGTACCGCGCCTGCGCGTAGGCGGGATTGCCCGGCGGCGGCACGGCGGCGGCCGCGACGGACGCGGCCGTCCCGGAGGCGACCGCTTCCATTGCCGTGGCAGGCGGCACGACGCCGCGCTCGGCGAGCTTCAGCATCGTCTCGTTCGCAATGCGGTTCTTGCGCAGCT
>DASSVX010000311.1:0-3487 GCA_035705655.1 Casimicrobiaceae bacterium | reverse complement strand
CGAGTCGCCCGACATGTGCGCGACGAGCAGCATGCCGACGGCCGCGAGCGGCAACGTCAAGCCGCGAAATGTCAGCGGGGCGAGCTCGGTCACCCCCATCTTCAGCACCGGCCAGTTGCAGCCCCAGACGAGTGTGAGGATTAGGATCAGCGCAACGCGCGCGGCGGGGGTGGTGGCTTGAACGGTCATCGACGAGTCGTTTGAATGGGAGACGGGCACCGAAACAGCTGCTCGCAAGCAGCCGTCGGGACACTCGAGTGATTCGCTACGGCGGACTGCCGTATTTGCCGACGTGAAGCGCGCGCGCCTGCGTCACCCAGCCATCGCGCCGAATGCGACCCGGAAACTCGCGCAGTCGTGCATCGAAGTCGTCGATGTCGCGCTCGCTCCAGCGCGCGATCTGCCGGTACGTGCCAATGCCAAGCTGATACAACATCCGCTCGATCACCGGGCCGATTCCGACGATCATCTTGAGGTCATCCGGCGTGCCGGGCGCATCGAGGAGTGGTGGAGGCGCATTGGACTCGATGTCGATGACGATCTGCCGGTAACGGGCGATTTCCGCACGCGCATCGGCAAGGTCCGACAGCAATCTGCGCCGATCGTCGCCGAATTCCCGCAGCTGCGCGAGCTCGGCGCTCGGCAACGGTTCAACGGTGTCTCGGGCCGAGTCGTCGATCGATGGATTACGCGACTGGACGACGGCCACAGATCGCGCCTCGTCGTCCGGCGCATCCACAACGACCGGCGGGCGCAACTCGGGAGTAACAACGGCGTGCACATTGCGAGCCGATCTCGCGCCAGCGCGATAGGCGACGATGATCGCAAGCGCCAGCGCAATCACCGCGATGAGCAGAAAGCCGCTCACGGACGGCGTCGCTCGGCGGGAATGCGGCAACGATGCATGGCGCTAGGGAGCCTCTGCATAACTATGCCAATCGCGACGGGGCGCTGTTCGGGATGGGATGCGCGAGGCGAGCCGAAGAAAGCCCCGGCATTGTATTCGACGGCGCGCGCGTGCTCCAGGTGCGCGCGCAGGGGAAGTGATCGGCGACTGATAAAATTCGGTCAAGTGCCTTCATGCAGACCACCGAACCCGATCCCGATCGCATTCCCGGTGCTAACCACAGCGGTGCATCGACGACGTCACCGGTGATGCGTAAGCGGGTCAGCGGCGCGACACGCCTTTTGTGGCTGGTGGTCGCGATCGCCATCGCTGCCGCCGCCTACGGCTGGTACGAGCAATCGCGAATTACCAGCGCACTGCGCACGGACGTTGCGCAGCGGCTCGCCGCCGTCGATGCCGCAACGGCACTCGCGCGCGAGCGTGAATCGGACTTGTCGAACCAGTTGCGCGACGCGCTCGCGAAGCTTGCGTTGGTCGAGACGCGGGTCGCCGAGTTCCAGTCGCAGCAGGCGTCGCTCGAAGCACTGTATCGCGAGCTCGCGCCATCGCGGGATGAGCTTGCGCTATCCGAGGTCGAGCAGATTCTGGTGCTCGCAAGCCAGCAGCTTTCGCTTGGCAGCAACGTGCAGGCAGCGCTCGCCGGTCTGCAGGTCGCCGACGGCAAGCTCGCGCGTCTCGATCGTCCGCAACTCGCGCCGCTGCGCCGCGCACTGGCGCGCGACATGGATCGCCTGAAAGCCGTCCCTTATGTCGATGTCGC
Organism: Casimicrobiaceae bacterium; assembly: GCA_035705655.1. GTDB lineage: Bacteria > Pseudomonadota > Gammaproteobacteria > Burkholderiales > Casimicrobiaceae > VBCG01. Next base: position 1,820 of record DASSVX010000311.1, on the reverse strand, counting down.
CGGCATCTCGATCAAGCTCGACCAGTTGACCGGCACGATCGACTCGCTGCCGCTTGCAAAGGACGAGCGGCTGCCGGCGCCGCCGGTCGCAGCACCCGCACCGGCCGATACGCCATGGCTGCGCTTCGTACGCGAAGTGTGGAACGACCTGCGCAACGTGATCCGCATCGAGGTGTCGGACCGTCCCGCGGCGCCGCTCGTCACGCCGCAACAGTCGTTTTTCCTCCACGAGAACCTGCGATTGCGACTGCTGTCGGCGCGGCTCGCGTTGCTGTCGCGCGACGAGCGCGCCTTCAAGGCGGACGTCCAGGCGGCGATCGGGTGGCTGCGCCAGTATTTCGATCTGCAAAGCAAGCCGGTGCAGGCAGCGCTCGCGATGCTCGCGCAGCAGCAGGCGGTGGCGATGCCCGGCGAGATGCCCGATCTGACGGCAAGCCTCGACGCCGTGCGATCGCTGAAGGCGGTTGCCGATCGCACGCCGGAACGCGCCGCCGCGCGCGCGAAGTAGCTGAGCCTCTATCGATGATCGGCGCGAACGCATCCCGTCCGTCGAGCTGCCGGCGATGCGTGCGCTGATCGCTTTTCTGCTGCTCGCGGCCGCGGCGGTGACGCTCGCGTTGCTGTTTCGCGTCAACACCGGCTACGTGCTGTTCGTCGCCCCACCGTATCGCGTCGAGCTGTCGCAGAACGCGTTCATCATCATTGTCGTCGTCGCGTTTCTCGCGCTGTACGCGGTGATACGCGCCGCTGTGCGCGTCGCGCAGATGCCAGCCGAAGTGCGCGAGGGCCGGCGCCGTCGGCAGTTCGAGCGCGTTCGCAGCAAGCAGGACGCGGCGGTCGTCGCACTGCTCGAAGGCCGCCACGGCAAGGCACGGCAGTTCGCCGAGGAGGCGCTCGCGATCCCGCAATCGTCACCGGTGGCAGCGCTCGTCGGCGCGCGCGCTGCGCTCGAGACGCGCGATTACGCCGGCGCCTCGTCGATGCTCGATCGACCCGACACGCATGCGACGAACCTTGCGGTGCCGAGGCTGATGCTCGAAGCGGAGATCGCCCTCGAGCGCGGCCAGCCCGCCGAGGCGCTCGCGCGGCTCTCGGAGCTTCGGCGCGAAGCGGGACTGCATACGGCCGCGCAACGGCTCGAAATGCGCGCGTTGACAGCGGCGGGACGGCCGGCCGAGATCCCCGCACTCGTCGATCAGCTCGTCAAGCGGAAGGTTTACGATCCGCAGCAGGGTGACGTGCTCCGCGGCAGCGCGCATGCGGAAGCGCTGGCGAGTTTCGCTCACGATGCCGCGGGACTTCGCGCGTACTGGTCCCGCGTGCCGGAAAACGATCGGCTGCAGTCGAAGGTAGCGCGCGCTGCGGCAACGAGCTTCCTGTCGCTGGGCGGCGATCGTGAAGCCGCCGACATCCTCGCCAAGAGCCTCGAACGGAACTGGGACTCGAGCCTCACACTGCTTTACGCCGAGTGTCGGCCGGCGGACTCGACGAAGCAACTCGAGACCGCCGAGCGCTGGTTGACGCGGCACAATCAGGACGCGTCGCTGTTATACGCGCTTGGCCGCTTGTGCGAGCGGCAGCAATTGTGGGGCAAGGCACAGACGTACCTCGAGGCGAGCTTGGCACTCGACAATCACTGGCGCGCGCACGTGGCGCTTGGCGAGATGCTTGCAAAGCTCGATCGCAATGTCGAGGCCGACGCGCACTTCGCCGCCGCGCTGCGGTTGGCGCTCGCGGAGCTCGAGCGCACAATCCGCTAACTCCACAACGGAGGGGTGATGCGACGACTGCTCGTACTTGGCTTGGTACTGATGGGGCTA
>DASSVX010000310.1:0-3056 GCA_035705655.1 Casimicrobiaceae bacterium | reverse complement strand
GAACGATCATGCCGCGCATCGAACGCAACAGTCTGCTGACGCTCGAGGCCTACGCGAGGGAACGCCCGTCGTTTCGCGCACGTGCCGTCGCGCACAAGCGCGCGCGCACGGTGCACGTGGGCGAGCACGTCACGCTGCTGTTCGAGGACGAGCTCACGATGCGCTACCAGGTCCAGGAAATGCTGCACGCGGAGAAGATGTTCGAGGAGGCGGGCATCCAGGACGAGCTCGACGCGTACAACCCACTCATTCCCGACGGCAGCAACCTGAAGGCGACCATGCTGATCGAGTACGAGGACGAGAATGCGCGCCGCGACGCGCTCGCGCGCCTCAAGGGCATCGAGGATCGCGTGTGGCTGCGCGTGGCCGACCTGCCGGCCGTGCGTGCGATCGCCGACGAGGACCTCGAGCGCGAGAACGCCGACAAGACGTCATCGGTGCATTTCCTGCGCTTCGAGCTGACGCCGCCGATGGTCGATGCGTTCAGCCGGAGCGGGCCGGTGACGATCGGCGTCGATCACCCGGCGTATCAGGCGGAGGTCGCGCTCGCCGATCCCGTACGCAAGACGCTCGCGGCCGATTTCGCCGGACGCTGAGCCGCTACCGCGCGGCGCCGCACATCGCGACACCGGTCGCGCCATAACCCTCGGCAATCCAGCCGGCCGCGATCATGCTTCGACGGGTCGACGCGTCGGTCGTATACCGGTGGTTGCTGCTCGCACGGCCATTCCACAGGCGGTAGACCGGCACGTGGTCCGGCGCGCATTCGCCGCTCGCCGGGTCCGGCAACGCGACGTCGAAGAGCTCGGCCGATTCGAGAATCCACGCATCGGGGAAGCGTTGCGCCACTGCATCGCACTCGCTCGCGGATGCCGAATAGAAATGCGAATCGAGACCGGCTTCCGGCCGGCCGTAGTATCGGCAGACGCCGTGTGCGCCTTCTGCGGCACCTTCGCCCGGCCGGTACGCCGTGAACCACGCGCCGGTACGTTTCCAGCCGGCGATTGCATCCGCATCGAGCAGCGCTTCTTCGGCTGCCAGCGTCGTGATGAAGTAGTGCCCGAGCGATGGGTCGAAATACTCGATCGCCAGCACGCTACCCATGGCGCCGGGCGGCGGCACGCCGTAGCCCTCGAGCCCGACCGTCTTCGTGATGCCTCCGTCGGCGAGCCGATATTCGAGGTGCGCGCGGATGGCGAGCGCCATCTGGGGTTCGAAGCGGACGGTGACGACGCACGTGCCACCGGCACGGACCGGGTGGCAACCCGAATCGGCCAGCACGAAGCTTCGGCGCGCTCCGTCCAGCTCCTCGTCGCAAAGCGCGCGCGGCGCATCGGTCGCGCAGGCGGGTGCCTCATCCGCAGTGACCGCGAAGCCGACGTTCGCATCGGTTGCGCCGGTGTTCGTGAAAACGACTTGCCGGGGCGGCGACGCGCTTCCCTGCGCCTGCGCGCCGAACGCGAGGACGCCGATCGCGGGGGCGACGAATGGCGGTTGCGCAATGCGCGGATCGGCGATCTGCCACGCCGACCAGCCGCTCGCGACATCGCGAAAATGCAGCTCGAAATCGGCGCAGGCGCTGCAGAAGTTCGTCGACGCGACCAGGATCCCCGCATTCCCGGTGTCGAGCGCAGGCCGTGTCGCCGCAGTCGCGATCGGAGGAGACGACGCGATCCTCGTCGTCGCCGAGCTGCTCTCGTAGTGAACGATGGCCGCGGTATCCGCCTCGACGACAAACCGATAGCCGGCGGCGTTGCGAAGCGGGGTCGCGCCGCAACTCGCGCCAAACAGCGCATTTCCATTGCGCCAATACGCCTCGATCTCGCCGTTGCCCGCGGGTGCGGCGGGGAACGCGGGGCTGCCGCAACCATTGGGTGCGAAATTGACTTCGCCGATCACCATGCCGTTGCCGACGATGGCGGGCGGGCTTGCGACGAGCGCGTGCGCATCGAGGAACAGCGCAATCGGCACATGCTCTCCCTGTCCGAAATAACCGACCGCGTCCACGTCGAACGCGAGCCACTGCGTCGTCACGGCGGCGGGCGTTCGACACGCATTCCACAGATTGCCGTAGACGCGGCCCGAACGGCGAACGATCGAGAACGAGGCGGGCACCGAGCCGGTGTCGAGCGCGTGAACGGTGAAGCCTTCGCTGCAAAGCCGCGTCACTTCGTCGTGGGAAACCGGAACGCGCCCGATGCCGTTCGCGAACCCGGGCGCGAGCTCGAGCCGCTCGAGGCCCGCAATGCCGACCGGGAAGTAGATCGGTGGCGCGCCATTGCCCGCGTGCGTCAGCGGGCAGAGGTCCGCGGAAGCGTCGTCGAGGGATGCCGCGAACGCGCCGCAACACACCGGGAACGTCGCGCAGGCGAGGACGAGCGCCGTTGCGGCGTTGCGCGCGGACATGCCGGGCAACCGTCGCTCGATCGCGCAACCGCCTAGTCGCGGAAGTTCTGGTATTGCAGCGGGTAGTCGGCGATCGACTTGCGCACCAGCGCGATCGCCGCTTGCAGGTCGTCCTTTTTCGCGCCCGACACGCGCACCGCGTCGCCCTGGATCGACGCCTGCACCTTGAGCTTGCTCTCCTTCAGAAGCTTGACGACCTTCTTTGCGAGCTCCTGCTCGACGCCCGTGCGCACGGTCACCGCCTGCTTCACCTTGTTGCCGGAAATTTTTTCCGTGTCGCCGTACTTCAGCGAGCGGATGTCGACCTGCCGCTTCGTGAGCTTTGCGACGACGATGTCGGTGACCTGGGAAAGCTTGAAATCATCGTCGGCGAAAAGCGTCATCGCCTTGCCGTCATACTCGACGCGTGCGTCGGACCCCTTGAAGTCGAAGCGCGTGGAGAGCTCCTTGCTCGCCTGGTCGATGGCGTTGCGCACTTCGACCTGATTCACTTCGGACACGACGTCGAACGAGGGCATGGCTTGCTCCGATCGGGAGCTCAACGCTAGCACAGGGGCGTCGGAGCAGGCAAACCGCGCGGGCCGGTGTGGCGCCGGCGCCACGCGCGCGCGCCGCTCGCGCGGCCCGACACCGCCGAAGCTGGCATGCGT
>DASSVX010000309.1:0-12540 GCA_035705655.1 Casimicrobiaceae bacterium | reverse complement strand
CCCTGCTTGGTCTTGCCGTACCACTGGTCATTCATGCAGTGGTACACGTTCGACGACGAGTTGACCCACACCTTGCCGGCGCCGCCTCCGGCCGCCGCCGTCGTGCGCATCGCCGAATTCGTCGATGCCTTCGACGAGGCCATCGGTGCCGAAGGCGTGGCGCTCATCGTCGACGCTGCACCGGCCGCACCGGGCGCCATTGTCGACTTCGAACCCGCATTCGATTCGGCAGCGGCCTTCTCGGCCTTCGTCGTGCGTGCGGCCTTGGGCGCCTTTTCCTCCGGTGCCGCATTCTTGCTGCCGTACCAGTCCTTGACACCCTTGTGTCCGGAACACGCCCCCCGCTTCGTCGCGTTGGTCGTATAGGTGCCGTCCTTGCATTCACCCGTCGATCCGGCGGGTGCTTGCGCATAGGCGATGCCCGCCATTGCAAAGGCAACGCCGATGCCCGTCGAGACGATGACTGACTTCAGATTCATTCGTGACCTCCCGGAATCGGTGCCTGCTCGATCGAGGTCCGACGGGTCACGCGGCACCAACGTGAACCCTCGGCAAGTCGATTCGACTCGACGCGGTCCTGCGCGTTCATTCGCTGACGCGCGTTGTAATAATGACAATCGGGTGCTTAACGAGGAACGGGCCCGAATGCCGGATAACGGCCGCTACGTGCCCGACGTCCCCGGCCGCAACGCCGATTTCGGCCGGAACACCTTGCACACGTCGTCGTTCGTCTCGACGTACGGGCCGCCGATCAGGTCGAGGCAATAGGGCACCGCGGGAAAGATCCCGTCGAGCGTCTCCTTGATCGCCTTCGGCTGTCCGGGAAGATTGAGAATCAGCGCGCGGCCGCGCACCACGCCGACCTGCCGCGACAGGATCGCCGTCGGCACGTAGCGCAAACTGACCTGGCGCATCTGTTCGCCGAATCCGGGCAGCACCTTGTGCGCGACCGCAAGCGTCGCTTCCGGCGTGACGTCGCGCGGGGCGGGCCCGGTGCCCCCGGTGGTGAGGACGAGATGGCAGTCGACCGTATCGACGAGGTCGATCAGCGTTTGCTCGATCAGCGGCTGCTCGTCGGGAATGAGCCGCGTTTCGAAGCGCCACGGCGTCGACAGCGCGGCCTCGAACCATGCGGTGAGTCCCGGCACGCCCTGGTCGGCGTAAATGCCGGCCGACGCGCGATCGGAGATCGACACGAGTCCGACGACGAGTTCGTCAGGTGGGTTCATTTTCGACGATGCGCCTGAGTTCGCGAAAGAGCGCGCGCGACTTCGCGGGCGGCGCACCGCGTGTGCGCTCGGCGCGCGCCGCACCGGCGAGCGCTGCAAGTGCCTCGCACGGCGCGCCGGGATGCGCGGCGACGAACGCCTGCAGGCCGTCGGCCTCATCGAGGATGCGGTCGCGCCAGCGTTCGACCAGCGCAAAGCGCTCGCGGTCGCGCTTCGATCCCTCGCCCCACGCGGCGAGCGCTGCGCGGATCGGCGCGGGATCGACATCGCGCATCAACCGGCCGATGTACTGCATTTGCCGCCGCCGCGCTTCATGACGGTTCGTCCTGCGCGCAAGTGCGATCGCATCGACGAGCGCCTCGGGCAGTTCGAGTGTCGCGAGGCGCCTCGGATCGAGCGCCACGAGTGCCACGCCAAGGTCCTGCAACTCGTGCATTTCGAGCTTGCGGCGCGTCTTCGACGGCGCTTCCGCGACAGCGGTGTCGGGCGCAGGCAGTTGGGGACGAGGCATCGGGCAAAGCGAGGTTCGTTTGTTATGATAGCCGACACCCGATGTTCCCTCTTCCGATGCCCACCTCCGCGAACGTCGAACCCCTGGCAACCGATGCGCGCGCGCCTGCGCTTGCCCGAGCGCATTTCCCCGTCACGACTGCAGCACTCGAGCGGGTCGCGCATGCCGTGCTCGATGCGGCGCGCGCAGGCGGTGCAACCGCGGCGGAAACCGAAGTGTCGCAGGCGATCGGCCAGACCGTCACCGTGCGCAAGGGCGAGGTCGAAACGATTGCGTACAACCGCGACAAGGGCGTGGGCATCACGATCTATGTCGGCGCGCGCCGCGGTCACGCGAGCTCGGCGGATTTTTCCGACGAATCGATCCGCACCACCGTCGACAAGGCCCTCGCGATTGCGCGCTACACGGCAGAGGATCCCGCCGCCGGCCTGGCCGATCCCGATCGCCTCGCGAAGTCGTGGCCCGATCTCGATCTCTACCACCCGTGGGAGCTGCCGGTCGAGGATGCGATCGAGCTCGCGCGCGAGACGGAAGCCGCCGCACTCGGCGTCGATGCGCGCATCTCGAACAGCGAAGGCTCGACCGTCGCGCGGGGAGAATCGGAGTTCGTTTATGCGAACAGCGCCGGATTTGCCGGTGGCTATCGCAGTTCGCGTCACCACATCGACTGCTCGGTGATCGCCGAAGCCGACGGCGCCATGCAGCGCGATTACTGGTACACGGCGGCGCGCGCGCCCGAGGATCTCGAGTCGGCGCAGGACGTGGGCCGGATCGCCGGCGAGCGCACGGTGCGAAGGCTCGGCGGGCGCCAGCTCGGCACGCTCGAATGCCCCGTCCTGTTCGAGGCGACCGAAGCGGCGGACCTTCTCGGCGCATTCGTGCACGCCGTTTCCGGCGGCAGCCTCTATCGCAAGTCGTCGTTCCTGCTGGATTCGCTCGGCACGCAGGTGTTCGCGCCGCACGTTAACATTCGCGAGGAGCCGCATCTGCTGCGCGCGCGTGGCAGCGCGCCATTCGACAACGAAGGCGTGACGACGCACTCGCGCGACGTCGTCGTCGACGGCGTGCTGTGCGGCTACTTTCTCGGCAGTTACTCGGCGCGCAAGCTCGGCATGCAATCGACGGGCAATGCGGGCGGCGCGCACAATCTCGTCGTACCGGGCACCGAGGGTCTGCCGGCATTGTTGCGCCGGATGGGACGCGGCCTCTTCGTGACCGAGCAGCTCGGGCAGGGCGTGAATGGCGTGACCGGCGATTTTTCGCGCGGCGCGGCGGGGTTCTGGGTCGAGGACGGCGTGATCGCGTATCCCGTAGAGGAAATCACGATCGCCGGCAACCTGCGACAGATGTTTCGCGACATCGTGGCGCTCGGCAACGACATCGACCGGCGCGGCTCGCGCTACATCGGCTCGGTCCTCGTCTCGCAGATGACGATCGCTGGAAGCTGACCCATTTCCGGACGCTCGCGGCCCATGCCGATTCCGCGATGATCGATCCCGTCCTCGAATGGCTGCGGCAGCTGAAGGACCCGCTGCGCAACCCCGCACAGGTGCGCCGCTTCATCGCGCGCCTTCCCGAACGCGACGTGCTCGAGGCCCAGCGCGTGTCGCTCGAGCTTCTCGCGAATTTCCCGATCGGCGGGCGCGACGTCACGGCGCCGCAACTCGAGGCGCTGCTCGCGCTCGACGCGAGGCTCGATCCGCTGATCGCCGATCTCACGCGCCAGTACACGGCGAACTATCAGAAAAGCTCGACGGTCGAGTCGCGGCTGTGGCACGCGGTGTTCGACCTCGTGAAGGGGTTCGTCGGCGCGTATTACGCGGTGCTGCAGAGCGGCTTCACGCATGCCGAGAATCGCCGCTGGCGCGCAATCCTGCCGTGGGCGCTGGTGCGTCTTGCGCACTATCGCGGGCTCGACGGCAAGTTCCGCCTCTTCCGCTACAGCCACTGGATTCCGGCGCAGTGGCGCGATTTCCACGAGACCTACGAGCTCGCGCGTGCGCGTTCGTGGCATCGCGAGCAGCTCGTGTTCGGCGCGGGCGGATTCTCGAAGCCGGGCATCTGCGTCGAGCAGGTCTACCTCGACATGCTGCTGCTGATGCGGCTCGATTCGGGCAACTTCACGCCGGACCAGGTGGAGTGGGTCGCGAACCAGCTTGCCGACTGGGCGCCGACGCTCGCGCTCACGCCCGTTGCGTCCGAGGGCGCCGGCTTCTACGTCGATCTCGCCGGCGCGCAGGGACTGCGCAGGCGCGACAAGCCGATCGTCGGCGGCAACGTGATGTACGTCGACACCGGACCCATCTACACGCGCATCGTCGAGCGGCTGCGGTGGCTGCCGGAAACCGACGACGAGAAGCCGGCGCCCGGCGACCTTCCTGCACGCGAGCAGCGGCTGCTGCTGATGCGCCTTGCCGCGCTCTTCGGTCCCGACGCGCTCGCGCATGCGCCGCGCGCGTCGCGGCAGAGCGCCGACGAGCACGTGCGCGTGGTGAGCGGTCTGCATGCGCTGACGCGCGCCGTTGCCGAGATCGATCGGCTCCCCGATGCGGTGCGCACGCCGGGCATCGTTGCGAGCTACGACGAGGCGACGCTGATCAATCCCGGCATCAATCCGGCATCGATCGAGCGGCGCGTGCGCGGCACGCGCTGGAAGATGGTCGACCGCAGCGAAAGCGGTTGCCGCCTGATGGCGCCCGCCAAGGAGGCACCGGCGAAGCTCGGCGAGCTCCTCGCGATCAACGATGGCGACAACTGGATACTTGGCGTAGTGCGGCGCATGCAACGCCAGCAGGTCGATGAGATGACGGTCGGCGTCGAGATCGTCGCGCGCCGGCTCGTGCGGGTGCTGATGCGAAGCTGGGCGGCGCCGGCCGATGTGTCGCGCGCGGTGCACGACCGTCCGTTCTTCGGCATCTACCTGCCTGCGGCACCGGAGAACCGCCAGTCGTCGCAGCGCAGCCTGATCGGTCCCGACGACCGGTTCGCACCCGGCGGGATGATCGAGCTCGACACGGGCAGCGCGCGCTATCTGATCCGGTTCACGCAGACGCTCGAGCGGCAGACCGGCTGGACGTGGACGCTCTTCAACGCGGTGCGCAAGCTGTCGACGTAGCCGCGATGACGCCGCAACGAACGGACTGCTAGAATCGACAGGCTCGCGCCGAGCCCCCGAGGAGGGACGGCCGCTCTTCGGAGAGGGAGCGAGTCCGCACGCGGGCTCGGGCTCGCAAACCAACCGTCGGCACGGCCGGCATTCGAGAGGAGAAACGGGATGGAGCGTCGTTCGTTCATCAAGCACGCCGGACTGGCCGGCATACTCGCGGCGGGGTCCGCGCCGGCTTTTGCGCAGGCGGCCCCCGAAGTCAAGTGGCGCATGGCGTCCAGCTTTCCGCGGAGCCTCGACACGATCTTCGGCGGTGCCGACGTGATCAGCAAGCGCGTCGCGGCGTCCACGAACAACAAGTTCCAGATCCAGACATTCGCGGGTGGAGAAATCGTCCCCGCGTTCGGCGTCGTCGACGCCGTGCAGAACGCCACCATCCAGTGCGCGCACACCGCGCCGTATTACTTCTTCGGCAAGGACCCGACGTTCGCGTTCGGTTGCGCCATCCCGTTCGGCATGAACTACCGCCAGCAGAACGCGTGGATGTATCACGGCGGCGGCATGGAGCTCATGCGCGAGTTCTACAAAGACTACAACATGATCAATTTCCCGGCGGGGAACACGGGCGCCCAGATGGGCGGCTTCTTCCGCAAGGAAATCAACAAGCCCGAGGACTTCAAGGGCCTCAAGATGCGCATCGGCGGCACGGGCGGGCTGCCGCTGCAGAAGCTCGGCATCATTCCGCAACAGATTCCCGGCGGTGACATCTACCCGGCGCTGGAGAAGGGCACGATCGATGCGGCCGAATGGGTCGGACCCTACGACGACGAGAAGCTCGGGCTGTACAAGGTGGCGAAGAATTATTACTACCCGGGCTGGTGGGAAGGCGGGCCGGAGCTCGACCTCTTCGTCAACATCAAGGCGTACGACGAGCTGCCGAAGGATTACCAGTCCGTCCTGCAGGCGGCGTGCTACGAGGCGAACGTCGACATGATGGCGAAGTACGACGCGTTGAATCCGGCGGCGCTGAAGCGCCTGATCGGCGGCGGCGTGAAGCTGCGGCCGTTCTCCAACGAAATCATGGCGGCGTGCTACAAGGCTACCGTCGAAACGTACGACGACATCGCGACCAAGAACGCCAAGTTCAAGAAGATCTACGAGCCGTGGAAGACGTTCCGCAACGACCAGATCTCGTGGTTCCAGGTGGCCGAGAACCGCTTCGACAACTTCATGATCGCGGCGAGCCGGATGTCGCAGCGCGGACCGGGCAAGTAGCGCGCGTCGTCCTTCGCGAAGTCACGAAGCCCCGCGCAACGCGGGGCTTCGCTTTTGGGTCGGCGGTAGTCGGAAGATCGGGGTCAGAGCTGTAATTCGCGCCTCACATTGGGAAGATCGGGGTCAGAGCTGTAATTCGCGCCTCACGTTGGCGTGCCACGCCAACAGGCGTACGCGAATTACAGCTCTGACCCCGATCTTCCGACTACCTACGCGAATTACAGCTCTGACCCCGATCTTCGCGCCTCACTTGCCGCTGCCTGGCGGAGGCGGGCTTCCCTGCATCGCGCGTTCGAGCGCCTTCGCCGCCTCGTCCTGTTCGGAAGAAGGCGAGGGTTCGTCGGCCGCCGGCGGGCTTTCGGCCGGCGCCGGGGCGTTCGTCTCGCCCTTGGGCGCCGGCTCCGATGCGCCGCCGCCGAATGCGCGCTCGAGCGCACGCTCCGCCGCATCCTGCTCCTGCGCCCCGGTGCGGGCGCCACCCTTCGCCGGCGCGCCCGGGAAGAACGGCTTTTCCTCGGGGACGATGATCTGGATCTTGTTGATGTCGTACTTCGTCTCGCCTGCCTTGTAGACGAGAACCATCTGCGGGAAGGCGATCACGAGCCCGATCATGACGATCTGGATCAGCACGAAGGGAACGGCGCCCCAGTAGATCTGGCCGGTGGTGACGCCCTTCGTCAGCTTCTTCGACACGCGGTCGACGTAGTCCTTCGCCGGCGCGACGCTGCGCAGGTAGAACAACGCGAAACCGAACGGCGGGTGCATGAACGACGTCTGCATGTTGACGCCGAGCAGCACGCCGAACCAGATGAGGTCGATGCCGAGCTTGTCGGCGACGGGACCGACGAGCGGAATGATGATGAACGACAGCTCGAAGAAGTCGAGGAAGAACGCGAGGACGAAGATCAGCAGGTTGACGACGACCAGGAAGCCGAGCTGGCCGCCGGGCAGGCTCGTCAACAGGTGCTCGACCCACACGTGCCCGTTCACTCCGTAGAAGGTGAGGCTGAACACGCGCGCACCGACGAGGATGAACACGACGAAGGTCGACAGCTTCGCCGTCGTATCCATCGCCTGCCGCAACAGGCTCCACGTCAGGCGGCGGCGGGCAAGCGCCATCGCCAGCGCACCGGTCGCGCCCATCGCGCCGCCTTCCGTCGGCGTCGCGACGCCGAGGAAGATCGTGCCGAGCACGAGGAAGATCAGCGCGAGCGGGGGGATCAGCACGAACACGACCCGCTCCGCGATGCGCGACAGCAAGCCGAACCGGAACACGCGATTCAGGACCGCGGCAAGGAAGGCGACGCCGGTGCCGACGCTGGTGGCGATGACCAGCGTCTCGTCGAGCGCGCGACCCGCCATCCGCAGCTTGGCGTACAGGACCGAAGCGACGATCGCGATCACCACGAGCACGATGAGCGACGGCGTTCCGCTGCTGCCGTTCGCCTCGCGCATCGTCCGCGCTTCCACCGGCAGCGCCGGTGCCCACTGCGGCCGCACGATCGTCGTGGCGAGCACATAAAGCGCGTAGATGCCGGCGAGGACGATGCCCGGGATGAAGGCGCCCGCATACATGTCGCCCACGGAACGGCCGAGCTGGTCGGCCATGATGATCAGCACCAGCGACGGCGGAATGATCTGCGCCAGCGTGCCGGACGCGGCGATCACGCCGGTGGCAAGGCGCCGGTCGTAGCCGTAGCGCAGCATGATGGGAAGCGAGATGAGCCCCATCGAGATGACGCTCGCGGCGACGACGCCGGTCGTGGCGGCGAGCAGCGCGCCGACGAACACGACGGCGTACGCGAGACCGCCGCGCAACGGCCCGAAGAGCTGCCCGATCGTGTCGAGCAGATCCTCCGCCATGCCGGAGCGCTCGAGAATCAGGCCCATGAACGTGAAGAACGGCACCGCGAGCAGCGTGTCGTTCGACATCACGCCGAACACGCGCTCGGGCAGCGCCTGCAGCAGCGATGTGCTCAGGAGCCCGAGGTGGATGCCCAGGAAGCCGAACCCGATGCCGACGGCGCCGAGCGAGAACGCGACCGGGAAGCCGATCAGCAGCGTGACGATCAGGCCGCAGAACATCAGCGGCGCGATATATTCGATGAGCCACGCCGTCATGGTTTAATGTCCCCCCACGCTTGCGGCCTCATTGGTCAATTCGGCCGCGGCGCTGCCCCCGGAGGGGGAGCAATTCGCGGCTTGGGACGGCCCGGCGCCGCTCAAGGGCCCCCCACGCTTGCGGCCTCATTTGTCAATTCGGCCGCGGCGCTTTGGCGGCCGTTCACGGCTCGCCGCCCTTCTCGAGCACGGGCGCTTCGACGCCGCGCTGGCGCGCAATCTCGACGGCCAGCTCCTCCTCGGCAGAGCGCTCGTGTCGCTTTTGCAGCGGGTCGGGAATCATGCCGCGCAGGAAGGCGACGCGCTTGATGAGCTCGGAGACGGCCTGGATGATGAGTAGCGCGAAGCCGATCGGCATCATGAGCCGCGCGGGCCAGATCGCCAGGCCGCCCGCGTTCGTCGATACCTCGTGGCGCGCGAGCGCATCGAGGAACAGCGGCCACGACAGCCACATGATGATCAGCGACATCGGCATCAGGAACAGCACGATGCCGACCACGTCGATCCAGTTCTGCGCGCGCGGCGACAGGCGACCCTGGATGATGTCGATGCGCACGTGATCGTTCTTGAGCAGCGTGTAGCCGGCGCCGAACAGGAAGATCACCGAGAACAGGTACCACTGGATCTCGAGATACGCGTTCGAGCTGTAGTCGAACGCCTTGCGGACCGTGGCATTCGCGGCGCTGATCAGCACGACGACCAGCACCAGCCAGTAGACGAGCCGGCCGACGCGCTCGGTGAGGGCGTCGATCGCGCGCGACAGCGCGAGCAGGGCGTTCACGATTCCTCCCTCGTGGCGCGTGGTCGCGCCCGGTTTTCGGTTGCCAGTATGTTCGCAACGGCCGCGGCGGAGAAGCGCAGCCGGGCCGCGGACGCGAATTATAGGCGATGCTAGAATTTGCGTTTTCCCGGCCGCACCCTCCATGTTCAGCCGTTCCACCACGCTGGCGCAGTCGGATCCCGAGCTGTGGCAGGCGATCAGCGCCGAGAATCGCCGCCAGGAAGAGCACATCGAGCTCATCGCGTCGGAAAACTACGCGAGCCCCGCCGTGATGGCGGCCCAAGGCACGCAGCTTACGAACAAGTACGCGGAGGGCTATCCCGGCAAGCGCTATTACGGCGGCTGCGAGCACGTCGACGTCGTCGAGCAGCTCGCGATCGATCGCGTGCGCAAGCTCTTCCACGCCGAGGCGGCGAACGTGCAGCCGCATTCGGGCGCGCAGGCGAACCAGGCGGTGTTCTTTGCGGCGCTTTCGCCCGGCGACACGATCCTCGGCATGAGCCTTCCGCACGGCGGGCACCTGACGCACGGCTCGCCGGTCAACCTGTCGGGGAAGTGGTTTCGCGTGGTTGCCTACGGGCTCGATCCCGAGACCGAGCTCATCGACTACGGAGAGGCCGAGCGCCTTGCGCGCGAGCGCAAGCCGAAGCTCATCATCGCCGGCGCATCGGCGTATTCGCGCGTCATCGAATGGAAGCGCTTTCGCGCCATCGCCGACGAGATCGGCGCCCTCTTCATGGTCGACATGGCCCACTATGCGGGCCTGATCGCCGCGGGGCTTTATCCGAGCCCCGTCGGCATCGCCGATTTCGTCACCAGCACCACGCACAAGACGCTGCGCGGGCCGCGCGGCGGCTTCATCCTGATGAAGGAAGCGCAGGCGAAGGCGATCAATTCGGCGGTCTTTCCCGGCCTGCAGGGCGGACCGCTGATGTATGTGATCGCGGCGAAGGCCGTCGCATTCGCCGAGGCGATGACGCACGAGTTCCAGGTGTACCAGGAGCGTGTGCTCGAGAACGCGCGCGTGCTCGCGAAGGTGCTGCAGGAGCGGGGCCTGCGCATCGTGTCGGGCGGCACCGATTGCCACATGTTCCTCGTCGACCTGCGCGCCAAGCAGATCACCGGCAAGGACGCCGAAGCGGCGCTTGCGCGCGCGCACATTACCGTCAACAAGAATGCGATTCCGAACGACCCGGAAAAGCCGTTCGTCACGTCGGGCATCCGCATCGGAAGTCCCGCGGTGACCACGCGCGGCTTCGGCGAAATCGAGTGCGAGGAGCTTGCGCATCTGATCGCCGACGTGCTCGACGCGCCCGCCGACGACGCGGCGCTCACGCGCACGCGGAACAGCGTCGCGTCGCTCACGCGCCGCTTCCCGGTCTATCGGGCATGAAATGCCCGTTCTGCGGTAGCGACGACACGCAGGTCATCGATTCGCGTGTATCCGAGGCGGGCGATTCGATCCGGCGCCGGCGCAAATGCGCGGCGTGCCAGAAGCGCTTCACGACGTACGAAACGGTCGAGCTGCGGCTGCCGCAGGTGGTGAAGACCAATGGCAACCGCGCCGATTTCGACACGAACCGGTTGCGCGTCGGCTTTGCGCGCGCGCTCCACAAGCGTCCGGTGCCCACCGAGTTCGTCGACGCGGCGATCGACCGCATCGTCCAGCGTGTGTTGTCGCTCGGCGAACGCGAGATTGCGTCGCGGCAACTGGGCGAGATGGTGATGGAAGAGCTGTACCGCCTCGACAAGGTGGCCTACATCCGCTTCGCCTCGGTGTACCGCTCGTTTCAGGACGTATCCGATTTCCGCGACGCGCTGAGGGAAGTCGAGGCCGTGCGTCCACCGCGCAAGCCGGCTCGCCGCCCGGCGTGAGCGGGGCGACGCCCCCGAGGGCGGCCACGCCGTTGCGTGGCACGAAGCAAGCTCGATGACGCGCGAACCGTTCAGCGACGAAGACCGCCGCCACATGGTGCGCGCGCTCGCGCTTGCCGAGCGCGGACTGTGCACGACGACGCCGAACCCGCGCGTCGGCTGCGTGATCGTCAAGGACGGCGAAATCATCGGCGAAGGCTGGCACCAGCGTGCCGGCGAGGCGCATGCCGAAGTCGCGGCGCTTGCCGACGCGCGCGCAAGGGGCCGCGATACACGCGGCGCGACGCTGTATGCGACGCTCGAGCCGTGCAGCCGCCACGGGCGCACGCCGCCGTGCGTCGATGCGGTGCTCGAAGCGCAGATCGGCCGCGTGGTCGCGGCGATGCGGGATCCCAATCCGGCGCAGAACGGCGGAGCCGAGCGACTTCGTGGAGCCGGCGTGCACGTCGATGTGGGACTGCTCGAGGCCGAGTCCTCGGCACTCAACGTGGGCTTCGTGTCGCGGATGATGCGCGGCCGGCCCTGGGTGCGCAGCAAGCTCGCGGCGAGCCTCGACGGTCGTACGGCGCTTGCAAGCGGCGAAAGCCGCTGGATCACCGGCGCCGCCGCACGTGCCGATGGCCATGCATGGCGGGCGCGCGCATGCGCGATCGTGACGGGTGTCGGCACGGTGCTGCACGACGATCCGCAACTCACGGTGCGCGACATGCCGACAACGCGGCAGCCGCTGCGCATCGTCGTCGATCGTCATGCCGACACGCCGGCGAATGCCCGTGTGCTGGCGGATGGAAACGCGATTGTCGTGACGGCGGGACCACGCAACAATGAATGGCCGTCGTCGATCGAAACGCTTGCGCTGCCCGATGCGGACGGAAGGGTCGATCTCGCCGCGCTGTTCCGCGCGCTCGCGGGTCGCGGGATCAACGAAGCGCACGTCGAGGCGGGGGCGAAGTTAAACGGCGCACTGCTGCGCGCCGGGTTGATCGACGAGTTGCTGATCTATTTCGCGGGTGCGCTGATCGGCGACCCTGCGCGCGGGATGTTCGAATCGGCGATTCCGCTCGCGTCACTTCGCGATCGCGTGAACGTCGAATGGACGTCGGTCGAGCGGATTGGCGACGATCTGCGCATCGTGGCGCGCGTGCAGATGGGAGAGCGGGCGTGAGCGTGTCCGCCGGCCATCGTGCGCACGCCGCCATCGGAAGCGGGAGGCCCGTTGTTTACCGGCATCGTTGAAGCGCGCGGCCGGGTGGTTGCGTGCGAGCGCAGAGCTGACGGAATGCGCATTCGGGTCGACGCGGGAACGCTCGATCTTCGCGATGTCCGTATCGGCGACAGCATCGCCGTCGCAGGCTGCTGCCTGACGGTCGTGGAGCTAGCGCCGCCGGTGGTGCACTTCGACGTCTCCGGCGAAACGCTTGCCTGCACGAAGGGCTTTGCCGTGAACGAAAGCGTAAATCTCGAGAAGGCGCTGCGATTGTCCGACCGATTGGGCGGTCATTTGATGAGCGGTCACGTCGATGGCGTTGGGACGGTGGTTGCGCTCGAGGCGGATTACAGCGACGCTGGGCACCGCAAACTCGCGGTGGATGTTTCCGCGGCGCTTGCACGTTACGTTGCGGGGAAAGGCTCGGTCGCCGTC
>DASSVX010000308.1:0-5289 GCA_035705655.1 Casimicrobiaceae bacterium | reverse complement strand
GTGCGGCACCGTACGTGAATTCCCAGTGGCCCGTCATGACGTCGACACCGAGGAGCTTCGCGGCGTCGACCATGTCCTGGCCCTTCGTCCACAGCGCGGTTCCCGAGCCCTGCCACGTGTCGCCACCGTCGAGCAGCAGCGCGCCGGGGCGCTCGGCGCGCAGCCGCTTCACGAGCGTTGCGAGCTGCGCGAATCCGCCCATCGCGCCGAACGTGCGCGCCGCGTGCGCGAAATCGAGATACGTGAACGCGTGCGCATCGCGCGTGCCCGGCGCGATGCCGAAATGCGCGAGCAACGCCTGGCCGACGAGATGCGGCGGCTTGCCGCGCGCGTCGCCGACGCCCAGGTTGACGCTCGGCTCGCGGAAGTACGTCGGGCGCAGCTGCGCGTGGCAGTCGGTGATGTGCAGCAGCGCGACGTTGCCGAACGGCTTCAGCGCCGCGTAGAAGCGCTCGCCGTCGGTGTCGTCGAGCGCATGCGCCGCGTCGACGCGCAGTCCTGCCGCAGCGCCGGCGGCGAGCGCCTGCAAAAATTCTCGCCGCTGCATCCCCCTCACCCGCCTCGCTACGCTCGGCTCCCTCTCCCGACACGCGGGGAGAGGGCTGGGGTGAGGGGCGCCGTCACTGGTTGACGGGCGATGCCGGATCCACGAGCAGCGCGACCACGTCGCGGATCTGCTGCTCGGTCAGGATGTGGTGTTGCCCGAAGCGCGGCATGTTCGAGCAGGCGGCGAACGCCTCGGCGTTGTACACCTTCTGCCACGCGTACCTGCGCGTCTCCTCGCTGTAGCCGCGCAGCTTGCCGAAGCGATAGAGCGATGGGCCGATGGTGCCGTAGGACAGCTCCTGCGGCGCGAGCTGGTGACACGCATAACAGTTCGCACCCGCGGGTTTTTTCGGATCATCGGAATACTGGAATCCCTGTCCGCTCTGCGCAATCTTCTCGCCGCTCTTCCAGTCGCCGGCCAGCTTGCCGTCGGCCGGGTAGCGGATCGTCGCGAGGTTCGCCTGCTGGATGCGCAAGGCGATGGGTGCCGGCAGCGGACGCCCGGCGTATTCGCTGCAAAGACGCTGCGTCTCGTCCTGGTCGAGCCGATCGAGCGTCGCCTGCCCGCGCGCCTTGAACGACGATTTCATCATCGCCGCCGCGCGATCGCTGACGCCGTCATCCGCCGGCGCGGTGGCACATCCGAGCAGCACGCCGGCGGCAACCGTGACGACGGCCGCGGCCGCGAGGCAGCGGTGGACAAGGGTGTTTCGCATGCGTGGATCTCCGTTCAGCGCTTGATCGCGGGACCTTCGTACTCGGCGCCATTCGCACGGCCGGCGAGATAGGCGGTCAGCGCAATCGACGCGTCGGACCCGAATTCGAGCTCGGGAAAGCGCTGCTGGCGAAAGCAGTCGTTGAGCCGCCACTGGAAGGTTCGCACCTCGCCCTGCGACACGCGGTACGCCGGCCACGTGGTGTACGCCTTCTGCGCGCCCTCGACCTTCGTGAGGTTCGGCAGGTCCTGCAGCCGGATGCGCTTGCCGTCGTCGCCATGGCAGGTCGCGCACGCGAAATCATGCGTGCCGCCACGGTAATAGAACATCTTCTCGCCGAGCCGATACATGTCGTGCATGTGCGGCTCGTCGAGTGCCACGTTCATCGCAACACCGCGCGACTGCGACGCGACGTACGCCGCGAGCGCCTCGAGGTCGGATCGGTGCGCACTGCCGTTGCCGAACTTGTTCGCGAGCGCGTCGGCTTCGGTTACACCCTGCTGGTTCACCATGCAGTAGACGAGCCGCGTTTCGAGATCCATCACGCGCTTCGCATCGGGGAAATAGCGCGGCAGTTGCGCGTACGCCGCCTTGACGACACCGGGTCCGAGTCCGAGATCGCAGCTCGCGAACGAGACTTTTTTCGGGCCGCGCGGCGTTTTCCACATGTCTTCGCCGCGCGTCTCCCACAACTCGGCGGGATTGCCGTCCTGGAGCGCCTCGCGGTACTTCGCGATCTCGTCGGCCGTCGAGTCGGCCAGCGCTGCGTTCATCACCGCGGCAAGTGCCGTCGCGGCACAGCCGGCGGCGAGCTTGCGCTGAATCGTCGTTCGCATGCTGTCCCTGCCTTCTAGGCGATCGTCGCCTCGTCGGTGCGCGTATCGCTGCGATTGTCGGTCCAGGTGATCTTCACCTTGTCGCCCTTCGCACCGCCCTTGAACCGGAACGACAGAAACGGATTCTTCGCCACGGCCGGGCCCCATTGCGCCGCGAGCACGACCTTGTCGTTGTGCGTGATCTTGACGTTCTGGATGAACCACGCCGGAATCACCTTGCCGTCGGCATCCTTGCGCTGGCCGGTTTCCATCTCGTGGCTCATCAGCACCTTGACCTCGGTCGCATCGCCCATGAGGTTCGCCCGGATCTTCATCGGGTCTGCCATCGTCTTCTCCTCGTGCCCGTCGTTCAGCCGCCGCAGCCGCCGAGCGTCACCTTGATTTCCTTCGAGGTCACGTAGTACTTGCCGTTGGCCTTCACGAGCGCGTACACGCTCGACGTCTGGCCCATCTTGATGCGCGTCGACAGTGATGCGTCGGTCCCCGGCGGGATGTCGAACACCGCGGCGAGCATATTCGGATTCTTCTCGATGAGGATTGCGATCGACTCGGTCTGCGGCACCTTGCTCGTGATTCCGACCGGCACGACGGCGCCGTTCTCGGCGATATCGGGTGTCGCGAAAAACGCGATGTCGTTGCTCGGCACTGGCGCGCTGCCGCCGAGCGCTTGCATTGTTTCGTCGAGCGAGTGCGTATCGAACGCACGCTTGTTCCAGGGTTCGGCCGCGGCGGCCTCGCCGGGCTCGAGCCAGCCGGCCGCTGCGATAAGCGTCAGCAGCGACAATGCGCTTCCGGCTTTGAGCGCCTGCCTGCGGTTGGTGTCCATTGCGCCTCTCCCGCGTCGCGCGGAAAAGGCGTCATTGTAATCGGCGAACGCTCAGTGCACGGTGGCGCTGGTCAGGAAGCGGACGAGATGGCCGTCGACCAGCCGGTAAAAGCCGTCGGCGACATGCTCGGCATCCTCGAAATCGGCCTGCGTGAACGCGAGCTCGGTTTCACCGTGGCGCGCTTCGAGCACCACGTCGTCGGCCACCGTGAACTCGTCGGGGACCCGAACGTATGCGGTCTCGAACACGACGCCGTCGATGACGACGAAATCGGCATCGTGCATCGTTTCGGACAGTTTGAGCGTCATGACGTCGTCACCTTCGATTGGCGGGACCGCCCAGCGCGGCGGCCCTTTTCGTAAACGATAGATGCGGCCCGAAAGGCGGACGTTCAAGACGGGCTTTCGACTCTCGGACCTCCGGTAGTGACAGCCCGATGATGCCGACCCCGCCGCAGGGTGTCGAGCCCACGAACCCGCGGAATTGCGTCGGCTTTCCGCCTACGGGCGCGGCACGCCGCGCGAGCCTGCGCGATGTCAGCCGACGAGGTCGCGAACGAAGTTCGGCAGCGCGAGAGCTGCGCGATACGTGTCGCCGTTGATGTACTGAAGCAGCGGCAGGCGCCGCGTTGCGATGCGCTCGTCAACGGCGGAGGCCGAAAGCGCGCGCGGATCGAGCGTCGCGGCGCAGCACGCCATCATCCACAGCCCGCCATAGAGCGGCACCGAGGTGAGATAGGGCGTGACGCGCGGGAACGCGCGGCGCAGGCCGGCGAGCACGTCGCGGATGCGTGAAGGATGTGCGACCGGACTCGCGATGTGCATCGTCATGGCACCCGACGGCGTGAGCCGCGCCGCGCAGGCTTCATAGAACTCGGCCGTGTAAAGCGCCGTCGACGGTCCGCCGGGGTCGGTCAGGTCGAGCACGATCAGGTCGTACTGCTCGCGCGCTTGCTCGACGAAGCGGAAGCCGTCCTCGATGCGCACCGCAACGCGCGGATCGTCGAGCGCGCCGCGATGCACTTCCCCGAAATGGCGGCGCGAGATGTCGACCACGCCGGCGTCGATTTCCGCGATGGTGATCTGTGCCATCGACGGATGCTTGAGGAGCTCCTCGGCCGAGCCGCCATCGCCGCCGCCCACGATCAGCGCGCGCTCGGGCCCCGGATGCGCGAGTGCTGCGAGGTGGACGAGATTCTCGTGATAGAAGAACTCGTCGTTCTCCGACGTCATGAAATGGCCGTCGAGGCGGAACAGCCTCCCGAACTGCACGCTGTCGTGCACTTCGACACGCTGGTACTGCGAGCGGAACGATTCGAGCGTGGCGCGGGAGCGGACGAAAAGGCCCCAGTCGTCCGTCATGTGCTCCGTCAGCAGTCCCGGCGCGATGTCAGCCGGCGGCGACGCGTCGTGGCTCATCGTCGACCACCTCCCTGGCCCCGCGATGGATTGCCTGGAAGCGTTTGCGCCGCGGCTTCAACGCCGCTTCGAGCGCCTTGAAAACGCGCTCGGCCTTGCCCGTGTTGTCGGTGGTGTAATTGCACACGTACACGTCCAGCGTGACGAAACCCGCCTCGGGCCACGTATGGATGGCGAGATGCGACTCGGCAAGCAGCACCGTGCCGGTGACGCCCTGCGGCTCGAACTGGAAGAAGCGGTCACCGACGATCGTGAGGCCCGCGTCGCCAACCGCACGGCGACAAAGATCGCGCAATGCGTCTGCCTGCGTCAGCAACGGCTCGTTGGATGGGCATCCGTACCACTCCCCCAGCAGATGGATTCCGTACATGGCGTTTAGCCTCCACGCGCGGGCGTCTTCCGGATACCGGAGCAACCGTTGCCGATGTGTTTTCGCGAAGATGGCGAAATCGCCCCGCAAGCCGGGCGACCGCCGCAGATTTCGATACCGCTCCCGCGCGAGTGCGCGAATCCGAAAACATGGAATTATGGCACAATAGTGGTGCTTCCACGAGTGTATTCAATCCCTTTGCCTTCGTCTTCCGGGCAAAGATCCCGGGTTCTGCCGTTTCGTCATGCTCGATTCCTCCAGCCAGTCGAATATCCGTGACGCGCCGGTGCGCGACGCCGACCTCGCCAACGCCATTCGCGTGCTCGCGATGGACGCCGTCGAGAAGGCGAAATCGGGTCATCCCGGCATGCCGATGGGAATGGCCGAGATCGCCGTCGCGCTGTGGCAGCGCCACCTGCGGCACAACCCGGCGAATCCGCACTGGCCCGATCGCGACCGTTTCGTGCTGTCGAACGGCCACGGGTCGATGCTGCAATACGCGCTCTTGCATCTGTCCGGTTACGACCTGCCCATCGACGAGCTCGAGCGATTCCGGCAGCTGCATTCGAAAACGCC
>DASSVX010000307.1:0-6836 GCA_035705655.1 Casimicrobiaceae bacterium | reverse complement strand
CGCTTTGGCGCCGCGGCGGCGTTCCGGTAAAATACCAATTTCCGGAACTGGCCAGCCAATGACCAAGGTCGTGTTCGTGACGGGCGGCGTCGTTTCCTCGTTGGGGAAGGGCATCGCCGCCGCGTCGCTCGCCGCCATCCTCGCCTCGCGCGGCGTCCGCGTCACCAATCTCAAGCTCGATCCGTACATCAACGTCGATCCGGGGACGATGTCGCCGTTCCAGCACGGCGAAGTGTTCGTCACCGACGACGGCGCCGAAACCGACCTCGACCTCGGCCATTACGAGCGCTTCACCGACGTGCGGATGACGAAGCGCAACAACTTCACCACCGGGCAAATCTACGAAAGCGTGATTCGCAAGGAGCGCCGCGGCGTTTACCTCGGTGGCACCGTGCAGGTGATCCCGCACATCACCGACGAAATCAAGGGATGGATCCACAGCGGTGCCGGCGATGCCGAGGTTGCGGTGGTCGAAGTCGGCGGCACGGTGGGCGACATCGAGTCGCTGCCATTCCTCGAGGCGATCCGGCAGATGGGCATCACGCTCGGGCGCGACAACGTCTGCTACATCCATCTGACCCTGGTGCCGTTCATTCCAACGGCGGGTGAGATGAAGACCAAGCCGACGCAGCACTCGGTGAAGGAATTGCGCGAGATCGGCATCCAGCCCGATGTGGTGCTGTGCCGGGCCGACCGGCCGATTCCCGACGGCGACCGGCGCAAGATCGCGCTCTTCACCAACGTTCCCGCGGAAGCGGTCATTCCGGCGCTCGACGCCGATTCGATCTACAAGATTCCGCTGGCGCTGCACGCCGAGGGACTCGACGTCATCGTGTGCAGGAAGCTCGCGATCGACCCGCCACCCGCCAACCTGTCGACGTGGGAAGCGCTGGTGGACGCCCTCGAGCATCCCGAGCGCGTCGTCCACCTCGCCATGGTCGGCAAGTACGTCGAGCTCACCGAATCGTACAAGTCGCTGTCCGAAGCGTTGACGCACGCCGGAATTCACACCCGTTCGCGCGTGACCATTCATTACGTCGATTCGGAAACCATCGAGCGCGACGGCGTCGCCGCGCTCGAGAACATGGACGCCATCCTCGTCCCCGGCGGCTTCGGCAAGCGCGGAGTCGAAGGCAAGATCGCTGCCATCCGCTACGCACGTGAGCACGCCATTCCCTATCTCGGCATCTGCCTCGGCATGCAGCTCGCGGTGATCGAGTACGCTCGCCATGCGGCGAATCTGCCCGATGCGAACAGCACCGAGTTCGACGCGTCGACGCCGCATCCGGTCGTCGCACTGATCACCGAATGGCAGAACCGCGACGGCACCGTCGAAAAGCGCGACGCGAGCTCCGACCTCGGCGGCACGATGCGCCTCGGCTCGCAGCCGTGCGACGTCGTTCCCGGGTCGCTCGCCCATCGCATCTACGGCTCGACCAGCGTTTCCGAGCGCCACCGGCATCGCTACGAGGTCAACAATCATTACCTGCCGCGCATCGAGGCGGCGGGACTGACCGTCGGCGCCTGGACGAAGAGCGAAACGGCCGGTGACCTGTGCGAAATGATCGAGCTGCCGCGCCACCCGTGGTTCTTCGGCTGCCAGTTCCACCCCGAATTCACGTCGAATCCGCGGCGCGGACATCCGCTGTTCGTGAGCTTCGTGCGCGCAGCCATCGAGCATCGGAAGCGCGCGGCGCAAAGCGGCGCAGCCGCGATGCCGAGGCTCGTCGCGTCGGCATGAAGCTTTGTGGCTACGAGGTTGGCCTCGCACAACCGTTCTTCCTGATCGCCGGGCCGTGTGTCGTCGAGTCCCGGCAATTGCAGATGGACGTTGCCGGCGAGCTCAAGGCGATCTGCGCCGACCTCGAGATCCCGTTCATCTTCAAGTCGTCGTACGACAAGGCCAATCGCAGCTCGCATGCGTCGTTCCGCGGCCCCGGCATGGACGAGGGGCTGCGCATCCTCGCCGACGTGCGCAGGCACGTCGACGTGCCGGTGCTGACCGACGTGCACGCGGAGGCCGAGATCGGGGCGGCCGCATCGGTGGTCGACGTGCTGCAGACGCCGGCATTCCTGTGCCGGCAAACCGATTTCATCCAGGCCGTCGCACGCGCCGGCAAGCCGGTGAACATCAAGAAAGGCCAGTTCCTGGCGCCGGAAGACATGCGGCAGGTGGTCGCGAAGGCGCGGGCCGCGAGCCAGGCCGACAATATCCTCGTCTGCGAGCGCGGCGCATCGTTCGGCTATCACAACCTCGTGTCCGATATGCGCGCGCTCGCAATCATGCGCGACACCGATTGCCCGGTCGTCTTCGACGCGACGCATTCGGTGCAGTTGCCGGGCGGCAAGGGAACGTCGTCGGGTGGCCAGCGCGAATTCGTGCCCGTCCTGGCGCGCGCCGCGATCGCGGCAGGCGTCGCCGGTCTCTTCATGGAAACGCACCCGAATCCCGAAGAAGCGCTGTCCGATGGCCCCAACGCGTGGCCCCTCGGACAAATGCGCGCGCTGCTCGCAACGCTGAAGGAGCTCGACACGGTCGTGAAGAAGGCCGGCTTTCCCGAGCAGCAGCTGATGGCAGCCGGAACGGCGCGGTGATGCGCGCGCTTTCCCGCGTCGGCGTTCTGACTTCTGACTTTCTGACTCCTGACCTCTGATCCCTGAACATGACCGCCATCGTCGACGTCATCGCGCGCGAAATTCTCGACTCGCGCGGCAATCCGACCATTGAAGCCGACGTGGTCCTCGAATCGGGCGTGTCCGGACGCGCAGCCGTGCCGTCCGGCGCGTCCACCGGATCGAAGGAAGCAATCGAGCTGCGCGACGGCGACAAGGCGCGCTACTTCGGCAAGGGCGTCACGAAGGCGATCGAGAACGTCAACACCGAAATCTGCGAAGCGGTGCTCGGCCTCGACGCCACCGAGCAGGGCCTGATCGACCGCACGCTGATCGACCTCGACGGTACCGACAACAAGTCACGGCTTGGCGCAAACGCGCTGCTCGCCGTGTCCTGCGCAGTCGCGAAGGCCGCCGCCGAGGAATGCTCGCTGCCGCTCTATCGTTACCTCGGTGGCGCGGGGGAGATGCAGCTTCCGGTGCCGCTGATGAACGTCATCAACGGAGGTGCGCACGCGAACAACCGCATCGACCTGCAGGAGTTCATGCTGGTGCCGCTGGGCGCGCCGACGTTCCGCGAGGCGTTGCGCTATGGCGCCGAAGTGTTCCATACGCTGAAGAAGATGATCGACGAGCGCGGCATGCCGACGACCGTCGGCGATGAAGGCGGCTTCGCGCCCGATCTCGCATCCAACGAGTCGGCGCTTGCGCTGCTCGTCGAGGCGATCGACAAGGCCGGGTACACGCCGGGCTCGGACATTGCACTGGCACTCGATTGCGCGGCGAGCGAGTTCCATCGCGACGGCGCCTATCGGCTCGAATCCGAGAACCGCGCGCTCACCGCGAAGGAATTCGCCGATGTCCTCGCCACGTGGTGCGACAAGTATCCGATCATCAGCATCGAGGACGGGATGGCCGAGGACGACTGGGACGGGTGGAAGCACCTGACCGAGCGGCTCGGAAAGCGCGTGCAACTCGTCGGCGACGACATTTTCGTCACGAACACCAAAATCCTGAAGGAGGGAATCGCCAAAGGCGTCGCGAATTCGATCCTGATCAAGATCAACCAGATCGGAACGCTGTCGGAGACATTCGCGGCGATCACGATGGCGAACCGCGCGGGCTACACGGCAATCGTGTCGCACCGCTCGGGCGAGACCGAGGATTCGATCATCGCCGACATCGCCGTGGGCACCAACGCGGGCCAGATCAAGACCGGTTCGTTGTCACGCTCGGATCGCATCGCGAAGTACAACCAGCTTTTGCGTATCGAGGAAGACCTCGGGGATGCGGCCGCGTATCCGGGGCGCGACGCGTTCTTCAACCTGCGCTGATCACGAAAACATGCGCTGGCTCGCACTCGCCTTCGTCGCACTGATCGTGGCGCTGCAATACCCGATGTGGCTCGGCAAGGGGGGCTGGCTGCAGGTGCGCCGGTACGATGGTGACCTCGCCGCGCAACGCGAGGCGAACGCGAAGCTCAAGGCGCGCAACGAGGCGCTCGACGCCGATGTGCGCGACCTGAAGACCGGTTACGAAGCGATCGAGGAGCGCGCGCGCGCCGAGCTCGGCATGATCCGGCATGACGAAGTGTTCTTCCAGACCCAGCGCGGCGGCGCCGGCATGAAGCCCGCCGCGGCGCCCGCGAAGAAGCAGGGCGCGCCGAAGTGACACCGACGTAGGGTCAGAGACGACTTTCGCGAAGCGGCCGTCGTCTTCGATCAGGTTCGAGCAGCAAAAGTCGTCTCTGACCCCGTCATCTCCGACCCATGCGCGTCGAAAGCCGCCATAACGAGCGCCTGCGCGACGTCTCGCGCCTGATCGCGTCGTCGCGCGACCGGCGCAAGAGCGGCCGCTGCGTGCTCGAGGGCGTCCATCTGGTCGACGTGTACCTCACGCGCATCGGCGTGCCCGACACGCTCGTGGTGCTCGACGATGCGCTCGCGCGGCCGGACGTCGCCGGCCTCGTCGCGCGCACACCGCCCTCGCGGACGATCGTCGTGTCGCGCACTCTCTTTTCCGAGCTCGCGACGCTGCCGGCCGACGTGGCGCTCCTGGCGGTCGTTCCCACGCCGAAGCCGCCGGTGGCCGCGCCGGGGCAGTTCTGCCTGCTGCTCGAGGACGTGCAGGATCCGGGCAACGTCGGCGCGATGATCCGTACGGCGGCTGCCGCCGGAATCGACCAGGTGCTGCTTTCGCGCCACTGCGCATTCGCGTGGGCGCCGAAGGTGCTGCGCGCCGCGCAGGGTGCGCATTTCCTGACCACCATCGTCGAAGCCGTCGAGCTTGCCGATTGGATCGCCGGCTTCCGGCGCATCGGCGGACGCGCGTTGGCGACGGTGGTCGCGGGGGCGACGCCGCTTTACGCGGCCGACCTGCGCGGCCGCGTCGCCATAGTCATCGGCAGCGAGGGCGCCGGCCTTTCGCCGGCGTTGCTGGCGCAGGTGGACGCGCGCATAGCCATTCCGATGGCGAACGGCAGCGAGTCGCTGAACGCGGCCGCTGCAGCCGCTGTCGTGCTGTTCGAGGCGGTGCGGCAGCGATCGTAGGGCTTGTCGGCAACAGACCTAGTAGATATGCCGCTCGAGCTTCGCACGGTGAAGGATCGTCGTTGCGATCTCCTCGATCGACTTCGACGTCGTGTCGAGCATCGGAATGCCATGCTGCTGCATCAGGTGCTCGGCGCCACGCACTTCGTGGCGGCAATTGTCGAGCTGCGCGTAGTGGCTTCCCGGCCGGCGCTCCTCGCGGATCTCGCGCAGCCGCTCGGGCTGGATCGTAAGTCCGAACAGCCGGTCGCGAAACGGAACCACCGACCCAGGCAAGCGGCGATCGGCGAAATCGTCGGGCGTCAGCGGGAAATTCGCCGCGCGAATGCCGAATTGCAGCGCGAGGTAAAGCGACGTCGGCGTCTTGCCGCAGCGGGAAACGCCGACGAGGATCACCTGCGCCTTGTCGAGGTCGCGCGTCGCCGCGCCATCGTCGTACGCCTGCGTGAAGTTGATCGCTTCCATCCGCGCAAAGTATTCGTGGCTGTTCGCGATGCCGTGCGAGCGGCCGGCGGCGTGCGAGCTCTTCGCGCCGAGCTCCGCTTCGAGCGGCTGGATGAAGATCTGGAACATGTCGAGCGTCAGCGCCTGCACTTCACGGCGGATCGTCTCGCTCATCATCTCGTCGACGACCGAGCTCACGACGATCGGACGGCGTCCTTCGGCCGTCGCGGTCGCGTTCACCTGCCGCACGGCATCGGCCACCTTTTCCATCGAATCGACGAACGGTATCGTCACGCGGTGGAAATGAATGTCCTCGAACTGCGTGAGCAGGCTGTTGCCGAGCATCTCGGCGGTGATGCCCGTGCGATCGGAGATGAAGAAGACGGTGCGCCGGTCGGGCATCGCCTTACCAGACGGCCCACACGGGATCGACCCCGGCCGGCAACGGAGGCAGCTCCCCGAAATCGAAGCGGCTCTCGCCGGGTCCGTGGAAGTCGGTGCCGCACGATCCCTTGAGGCCGAACCGGCGTGCGAGTGCCGCGAAGTCGTCGTACTGCCCGGGAGTGTGCGACGGCGAAACGATTTCCAGCGCGTCGCCGCCGAGGTCGCGAAAGTCGGCAATCAGTGCGCGAAGCTCGGCCGCGCTCAACTTGTAGCGCCCGGGGTGCGCGATGACCGCGGTGCCGCCGGCCGCGTGGATCCAATTCAACGCCTCGGTGAGTGCCGCCCACGCGTGTGGCACGTGGCCCGGCTTGCCGCTCGTCAGGTAGCGCTTGAACGCGTCCTTCATGTCGCGCGCGTGCCCGGCCTCGATCAGGTGCCGCGCGAAATGGGTACGCGAAATGAGCCGTTCGCTCGTGACGTACGCGAGCGCGCCGTCGAACGCGTCGGGGATGCCGGCCTGTGCAAGCGATTCGCCGATGCGCCGGGCGCGCGCATCGCGACCCTTCCGGACGGTCTCGAGCCCGCCCGCGAGAGCGGCATTGCCAGGATCGATGCCGAGCGCCACGATGTGGACCGTGGTATCGCGCCAGGTGACCGAAAGCTCCGCGCCGTCGATGAATCCCATCCCGGCGTCGCGCGCGGCGCCGCGGGCTTCGTCGAGCCCCGCAACTTCGTCGTGGTCGGTCAGCGCAAGCACCTGTACGCCGCGCTCGGCGGCCCGGCGCACGACCGCCGACGGGGTCAGGAGTCCGTCGGAACGGGTCGAATGGCAGTGGAGGTCGTAGC
>DASSVX010000306.1:0-6041 GCA_035705655.1 Casimicrobiaceae bacterium | reverse complement strand
GATTCGCGCGCGTTGCGCTGTGTTTCCGCGAGCAGCCGCGCGTTCTCGAGCGCCACGCCCATCGACGCTGCGATTGTCGATAGCAGATGCACCTGCGCGTCGTCGAACGCGTGCTCGCGCTCGAAGCTTTCGATCGAGATCGCGGCAATCAGGCGCTCGCCGACCATGACCGGCACGAAGATGCACGACAGGCTGTCGTCGGTGCCCGCCACGGTCTTGATACCGATCGCGTCCATCGCCGCGCGGTCGCCCAGCACCACGGGCCGCCCGGTCTGCAATGCCTGATTGATCCTGGCGTCGGGCTTGTACGCTGAGGTGCGCGGCGACAGTCGCTGGCCGTGCTCGTAGACATAGAGATGGTGGACGACGTCGGTGCGCTCGTCGCGCCAATGGATCGCGAGGTCGCCGGTCGCGAACATCTCGCGCAGCTTGTCGCCGACGAGATCGACGATGGCCTGGAAATTGAGGTCCTTTGCCATCCCCTGCTGGATGCTGTTGATGACCGCCAGCTCGGACGAGCGCCGCTCGGTCTCCTTCAACAGACGCTGCGTCTCGTCGAAGAGGCGCGCGTTCTCGAGCGCCACGCCCATGCTCGCCGCGACGGTGGACAGCAGGCGCACGTCGGCGTCGCCGTACGCGTTGTCCGTGTCGTGGTTCTCGAGGTCGAGCATGCCCAGCAAGCGGTCGCCGGCAACGATCGGCGCGAACACGCCGGCGCGACTCATGTCGGTGCCCTCGACCAGAAACAGCTCCAACGCCCGGTATTCGTCGCGGTTGTGCCAGATCACCGTCTTGCGCGCGAGAATTTCGTTGTACCAGCGCCTGCCCGTAGCGATGGTCGCGAGCGGTAACGGGGTTATCTGGAGCCGCTCTCCATGCTCGTAGGCGTAGGGGAAGTGAACGAGCCCGGCCGGTGCGTCGAGCCAGAAGATGCCCATGCTGGAGCCGAACAGATTTCGCAGCGTGTCGCCGACCAGATCGATGATCGCCTGGAAATTGAGCGCCCTCGCCATGCCATCCTGGATGTTGCTGACGACCGCGAGCTCGGTATTGCGGGCTTCGGTCTCCTTCAGCAGGCGCTGCGTCTCGTCGAAAAGGCGCGCGTTCTCGAGCGCAACGCTCATGGTCGCCGCAATCGTTTCGAGCAGGCGCACGTCGGCGTCGGTGAAGGAATGCTCCTTCTGGTCGTCGTGCAGGTCGATCATGCCGGTGACTTCGCCGCCCATCAGCAGTGGCACGACGAGCTGCGACTTCGCCATGCGTCCGCTCTTGTCGAGCGAGTGGCCGCCGAGGCGGCGGGACTCATCCTCCATGTTCGCGTTGACGAGCAGCGTCTTGCGCGTGCGAAGGACCTCGCCGCCGAAACCTGCCGGCTTCAGCGGCGGCAGGTCGCGTTGCGGTTCGTCACCGGTCTGCCAGAACGGGAAATGCAGCAGCCCGGTCTTCGCGTCGTAGCGTCGGATCGACACGCCCATCGCCGGGAAGACCTCGCGCAACTTGCTGCCGACCGCGTCGTAGACGCCCTGCAGACTCAACTCTCCAGCCAGCGCGCGCTGCACGGTATTGATCAGCGCGAGCTCGGCGGCGCGCTGGCGCTCGGCCTCGAAGCTCTGCGCGTTCTGCAGCGCGACGCTCAGGCTCGCCGCAACGGTGCCGATCAGATTGACGTCGGCGGCCGTGAACGCGTGTTCTTCCTTCTTGCCGATCACGACGGCGCCGAAGCAGTGGTCAGCTTGCAGCAGCGGCATGTAGACGAGCGATCGCGCGTCATGCGGCACGCCTGCCACGTCGGGATCGTCCCATTGCTCGCGCAACGTCCGGATCTCCGCGGCGCTTTGCACCACCAGCGGCTGCCTGCTGCGGATCACCAGTCCGGCAATGCCGCGCCGGCTACCCTGCGCTCGCGATGGAAGCCGCAGCCGCTCGCCCAGCACGTACAGGAACGGGAAGGACATGAGATCGCGGTCGCGATCGAATAGCGCGATGCCGGTGAGATCGGCCGAGAACAGGTTGCGCAGCTTGTCACCGACGAGGTCGATGATGCCCGTGAGCTCGATCTTGCTGGCGAGCCCCTGCTGGATGCTGTTGATCACCGCCAACTCGGCGTTGCGCTGCCCGGTTTCCTTCAGGAGGCGCTGCGTTTCGTCGAAGAGGCGCGCGCTCTCGAGCGCGACACCGAGCGAGGCTGCGACGGTCTGCAGCAGTCGCAGCTCGGCCTCGCCGTACGCGCCCTCGCGTTCGTAGTTCTCCATCGCGAGTAAACCGAGCACGCGGTCGCTGCCGATGATCGGCACCACGACGTTCGACAAGCTCTGGTCGGTACCCTGGACCGCACCGAGGCCGGCCGCAATCTGTTCTGCGGCCGTGCGATAAAGCTCGGGCTCCCGCGTGCGGATGAAGCGCTTGGACGATTCCGGCAGTTTCATCGGCGCGAGATCCAGCCGCTTGCCGTGCTCGTAGGCATAGAGGATCAGCAGGCGATCGTTCGCCACGTCGAACCATTGGATGCCGATGTCCTTGACACGCAGCACCTCGCGCAGCTTGTCGCCGACGAGGTCGACGATGCCCTGGAAGTCGAGCGACCCCGATATCCCCTGCTGAATGCTGTTGATCACGGCCAGCTCCGCATTGCGCTGGCGTTCCGCCTCGTAGCTGCGGGCGTTGAGCAGGGCGACGGCCATGCTGGATGCGATCGTCTGCAGCAATCGCACCTCGGCCGGACCGTACGCGCCGTCGCGTTCGTGATTCTCGAGGTGGACCGAGCCGAGCATTCGCTCCCCGGCGAGCACCGGCACGACGAGCAGGCTTCGCGCCTGGTCGGTGCCCGGCTGCGCTTCGATGCCGCGCGCACGTTGTTCGTCCAGCGAGCCCAGCACGATGGGCTCGCGTTCGTCGTGGTAGAAGCGGTGACGGATCGTGCCGGGCTCGAGCACTCGCGGCGGCAGATGCAGGCGAACGCCATGCTCGTAGCCGTACAGCATGTGCACGAGATCGGTCGCTTCGTCCCACCAGCGAATGCTCATGTCGCCGGTCGCGAACACCTCGCGCAGCTTGTCGCCTACGACGTCGACGATCGCCTGAAAGCCGAGCTCGGCTGCGACCGCTTGCTGGATGCTGTTGATCACCGCGAGCTCGGCATTGCGCTCCTCGGTCTCTTTCAGCAGGCGCTGCGTCTCGTCGAACAGCCGCGCGTTTTCCAGCGCAGTGCCGAGCGTGGCTCCGATCGTGGTAAGTGCCTGCAGATCGGCGTCGCCGAAAGCGTGCTCGCGCTCATGGTCCTCGATCACGATGATGCCGAGCACGCGCTGCGCCCCACGGATCGGCGCGCCGATGATCGAAAGACACCAGTCGGTTCCCGGGACCGCGGTGCCGGTGCCGGCCGCCACTTGCTCCGCGTGCGTTCCCAGATAAGCGCCGACACCTTCGTACAGCAGCTTCATCAACGGCTTGTTCGTGGCGCGTACCTTGGCGGGCGGTCCTTTGGGCAGGTGCACACCGTGCTCGACGCTGTAGAGCTGTACGACGGTGTCGGCATCGGGATCCCACCAGCGGATGCTCAAGTCCTCGCTGCCGAACATCTCGCGCAGCGTATCGCCGACGAGATCCACGATCGCCTGGAAGCCGAGCTTCGCGAGCATCCCCTGCTGGATACGGCCGATCAGCGCGAGCAGAGCGGCGAGCTCCTCGGCCTTCGGCGCGCGTCGCGATCGCGCGCCCACCGGCGTGCCGGTTCCGGACGCCATGCCCGGAGCTTCGGCTTTCTTCCGCTCGGCTCGCCTGACGCCCGGCTTCGCTTTCGGCACAGCAGTTCTCGGCGCCATGTCAGTCGGGAAGGGCCGCCCCGAGCGACTGACCAGCCGCCCGGGGGGCAGCGAGCAGAGCGAGCGTGGGGCCATTCATCTCAGCGCGGACGAGCCGTCACGTGGTTGAGCGCCGACACCAATGCCTCGACGCGGATCGGCTTGGTCACGTAATCGTCCATTCCCGCCGCCAGGCACTGCTCGCGATCGCCTTGCATCGCGTTGGCGGTCATCGCCACGATCCGCGGCCGCAGACCGCCCGGCCAGCGCCGGTTGATCTCGCGCGCCGCGTCGAGTCCATCCATTTCCGGCATCTGCACATCCATCAGCACGATGTCATACGGCTGGCGCTCGATCGACTCGATCGCTTCGATGCCGTTCGACGCGACGTCTGCGCGATAGCCCATCTGTTGCAGAAGACGCAGCGCGAGCTTCTGGTTCACGACGTTGTCTTCCGCGACGAGGATGCGCAGCGGATGCCGGTCGGCCATCCCGGCGTCGAGCCGCGGCCTGGCGGCGGGTGCAACCTTCGGCGACGCGTCGTGCGCAAGGAGCGTGACCAGCGTGTCGAAGAGCTGGCTCTGGCGAAGCGGCTTCGCAAGATAGGCATTGAAGAGCCCGTCGACATCCCCGGCCTCCTTGCGGCCGAGCGACGTGAACAGCACCAGCGGCAGGGCAGGGCGCGCCGCGCGCAACCGCCGCGCCAGCTCGACGCCGCTCATCTGCGGCATGTGCATGTCGAGAATTGCGAGATCGAACATGTGTCCGTCGAGAACGCGGTGCAGCGCTTCGTCGGGCGCATCGGCATCGGCCGGCACCATCCCCCACTTCGCCATCTGCAGCTTCAGCACACGGCGATTGGTCGCATTGTCGTCGACCACCAGCACGCGCCGGCCCCGCAGCTCGCGCTGTGCGCCGATGAACTCGCGCCTGCCCGCTGCAGGCAACACGGTGGGCGGCGCGTTGATCGTGAATGTGAACGTGGCGCCGCGCCCCGGCCCGTCGCTCGCGGCCGACATCGTCCCGCCCATCAGCTCGGCGAGTCGCTTGCTGATCGCAAGCCCGAGGCCCGTTCCGCCGTACTTGCGCGTCGTGCTGGCATCGGCCTGGGTGAATTTCTGGAACAGCCGGCCGATAGCTTCCGGCGAGAGCCCGATACCGGTATCGCGCACCGCGAAGGTCAGCATGGGCGTGCCGTCGAGCGTATCCGGCGTGACCGTCAGCACGACTTCGCCGCGCTCGGTGAACTTCACCGCGTTCGACAGCAGGTTGAGCAGGATCTGGCGCAATCGCGTGACGTCGCCGTCGACGACAGCCGGCACGTCGCCTTCGAAGAGGTACGCGAGGTCGAGCTGCTTTTGCGCGGCGCGCGGGCCCACGAGATCGAGCGCCGACTCGACGCATTCGCGCAGATCGAACGGCTGCGCCTCGATATCCATGCGGCCGGCCTCGATCTTCGAGAAGTCGAGGATGTCGTTGATGATCGTGAGGAGCGCGTCGCCGGAATCGCGGATCGTCGCGGCGTACTCGCGCTGCTCGTCGGAAAGCGGCGTGTCGAGCAGCAGGCCGCTCATGCCGATCACCGCGTTCATCGGCGTGCGGATCTCGTGGCTCATCGTGGCGAGGAAACTGCTCTTCGCCTCGTTCGCGGCTTCCGCCCCGGCGCGCGCCTCTCGCGCCTCGGCGAAAAGCTGCGCGTTGCGCAGCGCCACGCCCACGCTCGCGGCGATCGTTTCGAGCAGCCGCTGGTCGTTCGCGTCGAACACGCCCTCGCGCTGGGTGCTCTGCACGCTGATGACGCCTTCTGCGCGGCCATCGACGACGATCGGCACGCCGAGGTACGACAGCGCGTGCTTGCCCAGGCGCTTCGTGCCGGCAGCCACGTTGAGGCTTTCGTCGCTGTTGAGCAGCAGCGGCGCGCCGGTGTCGATGATCTGGCTCGTGAGGCCTTCGCCACGCCGCCTCGAACCGAACACGTCGCCGTGGCGATACGGAAAGTGAATCATTTCCGTCGCGCGGTCGAGGAGCGCGACGTACGCCATGTCCGGCTTGAACACGCGCCGCACCTGCTCGCCGACCAGCTCGATCAGCGCGGAGATGTCGAGCTTCCCGGCCACTTGCTGCGACACCGTGTTCACCGTGTCGAGCTCGGTCGCGCGCTGCTCGGCCTGCGCGAAGAGACGGGCGTTCTCCATCGCGACGGCCGCGGCCATCGACAGGCCGACGAGGAACTCGAGCTCG
>DASSVX010000305.1:0-9601 GCA_035705655.1 Casimicrobiaceae bacterium | reverse complement strand
TCCTGCTTCGGGTTCTTCTGCGCGTAGCCGCGCAGGTGGATGCCCTGCCGCAGATGGTCGAGCGATGCGAGGTGCTCGCGCCAGTGATGGTCGAGCGTCTGCAGCATCAGGCTGCGCTCGAACTGGCGCATGAGCTCGGTGCCGACGGCCGCTTCCTTGCCGTGCCAGGCTTCGCTCGCCAGCTTTTCGATGCGCTCGCGCAGCGCGGCGTCGTCGAGCTCGGGCTCGGCCTTCAGCCACTCGCGCACCGGTGCGGCGAGCTGGTATTCGGAGCCGAGCGTCGATTCGAGTGCCGGTATGTCCCATTGCTCCTCGACCGACTCCGGCGGGATGTGGCGCTTGAACGTCGCGTCGATCTCGCCGCGAATCATGCTGGCGATCGTGTCGGCGACTTCGTCGCTTTCGAGCAGCTCGTTGCGCTGCTGGTAGATCACGCGCCGCTGATCGTTCGCGACGTCGTCGTATTCGAGAAGCTGCTTGCGGATGTCGAAGTTGCGCGATTCGACGCGGTTCTGCGCCTTGGCGATCGAGCGGTTGACGATCGAGTGCTCGATCGGCTCGCCTTCCGGCATCTTGAGCCGCTGCATGATGCCGGACAGACGCTCGCCGCCGAAGATGCGCAGCAGCGGATCCTCGAGCGACAGGTAGAACCGCGACGAGCCGGGGTCGCCCTGGCGCCCGGAACGGCCGCGAAGCTGGTTGTCGATGCGGCGCGACTCATGCCGCTCGGTGCCCACGATATGCAGGCCGCCGGCCTTGATCACCGCATCGTGACGCCCCTGCCATTCGCCGCGCAGCGTGCCGATCTGCTGCTCCTTGTCGGCAGGCGCGAGCGTCGCATCCTCGCGCAGCTTCAGCAGATGCGGCTCGATCGTGCCGCCGAGCACGATGTCGGTGCCGCGGCCGGCCATGTTCGTCGCGATCGTTATCACGCCGGGACGGCCCGCCTGCGCGACGATCTCGGCCTCGCGCTCGTGCTGCTTCGCGTTCAGCACCTGGTGCGGGAGCCGCTCCTTGTCGAGGTGCATCGACAGCATCTCGGAGTTCTCGATCGACGTCGTGCCCACGAGCACCGGCTGCCCGCGCTCGTGGCAATCCTTGACGTCGGCGACGATCGCCGTGACCTTTTCGGCCAGCGTGCGAAAAACGAGGTCGTTCTCGTCCTTGCGCACCATCGGCTGGTGCGTCGGGATCACCATCGTCTCGAGGTGATAGATCTGCTGAAACTCGAACGCCTCGGTGTCGGCGGTGCCGGTCATGCCCGCGAGCTTCGCGTACATGCGGAAGTAGTTCTGGAACGTGATCGAGGCGAGCGTCTGGTTCTCGCGCTGGATCGGCACGCCCTCCTTCGCCTCGACCGCCTGGTGCAGGCCGTCGGACCAGCGCCTGCCGGACATCAGGCGGCCGGTGAACTCGTCGACGATGATCACCTCGCCGTTCTGCACGACGTAGTGCTGGTCGCGATGGAACAGCGCGTGCGCGCGCAGCGCAGCGTACAGGTGATGCACGAGCGAGATGTTCTGCGCGTCGTAGAGGCTCGTCCCGGGCGCCGTGAGGCCGGCCGACGCGAGGAGCTGCTCCGCCTTCTCGTGCCCTTCTTCCGACAGCAGGACCTGATGCCCCTTCTCGTCGACCCAGTAGTCGCCCGGTCCCTTTTCCTCGGGCTGGCGCGTGAGCTTCGGCGGCAGCTCGTTCAGCCGGTAATAGATGTCGACGTTGTCGTCGGATTGGCCCGAGATGATGAGCGGCGTGCGCGCCTCGTCGATCAGGATCGAGTCGACCTCGTCGACGATCGCGTAGTTGAGCCCGCGCTGCACGCGCTCGCTCGTCGCGAATACCATGTTGTCGCGCAGGTAGTCGAAGCCGAATTCGTTGTTGGTGCCGTAGGTGATGTCGGCGGCGTACGCGACCTGCTTGTCGGCGTGCGACATCTGCGACAGATTGACGCCGACGGTGAGCCCGAGGTAGCGATAGATGCGCCCCATCCAGTCGGCATCGCGCTGCGCGAGGTAGTCGTTGACGGTGACAACATGCACGCCCTTGCCCGACAACGCATTCAGGTACGCGGGCAACGTGGCCACGAGCGTCTTGCCTTCACCCGTGCGCATTTCCGCGATCTTGCCGTTGTGCAGCGCAATGCCGCCGATGAGCTGCACGTCGAAATGGCGCATGTTGAGCGTGCGCTTGCCCGCTTCGCGGACGACGGCGAACGCCTCGGGCAGCACGTCGTCGAGCGTGGCGCCCTCCGCCACCCGCGTCTTGAGCTCGTTCGTCTTGTCGCGCAGCGCATCGTCCGCCAGGGCGGAAATCGCCGGCTCGAGGGCGTTGATGTCACGCACCTGCTGCGCGTACTGCTTCAGGAGCCGCTCATTGCGGCTGCCGAAAATGCGGGTGAGGATATTGATCATCGCGGAGAGGGAAGCTTGGCGCGGCGCGGGCAAAAAGCAAGGGGTGAGGACCGCCTCACCCCTCCTGTGGCCGCCGGTTCCGGATCGGGAAGCGTCAGCCCGTGGCTTGCAGGAATCGCGCCGGACAACACGGCACGTCGTTCGACCGCACGCCGGCCGGGACTGAACGCGCCACGACCGCGACGGGGCTTGCGCGTACGACCCATCTGGCCACCTGCATGTTCAATCGCGACACCGGCGAGCGGGTATTGCCATGGTCGATCGGCGCGCATTTTATCATAGGCGGTCGCCTTTCCATGTCCGATCGCCCTCGCGTGACCCGCAAGACGCCGCACCAGACGCTTGCCCGCGTGCTCGACGCCGACGCCACGATCGGCGCATGGACCGCGCGCCAGCGGGAAGAGGCGGCGCTGACCGGCCTCGTGCGCCGGATGCTTCCGCGGCCGATCGCCGAACGCGTTCGCGTGACCGATGCCCGCAACGGCGTGCTGGAACTCGCCGCGACGGCGGGCGCCATTGCCGCCGCTGTGCGACAGCGGGCGCCCGATCTGCGGGCGGCGCTCGGGCGCGAGGGCCGCGCGTTCGCCGAAGTGCGCGTGCGCGTGCAGGTAACCGGGTCGGTGATCGCCCGCGACAAGGCCGCCGTGCGCGCGTGGGACAGCAGCGCGGCGGCGCCGATCTTCGATCTCGCCGATCGCCTGCCCGAGGGCCCGTTGCAGCAGGCGCTGCGCCGCTGGTCGCGACGTGCGCGGGGACGTTGAGCGCGTGACGGACCGGTCCCGCGTCACTCGCCCTCGTAGAAGCGCTCGACGAGAATCACGACGACCGTCATCAGCGGTGTTGCGAGAATCGCGCCGAGAACGCCGAACAGCAATGCGAAGATGACGACCGACAGCACCGCGAGTGCGGGCGGCAGCGCCACCGCCCAGCGCTGGATCAGCGGCTGCAGCACGTAGCCTTCGAAGTGCTGGATCCCGAAGCACAGCAGGCCGACGTACAGCGCCTGGCTCGGGCCCTGGGTGAACGCGAACAGCACCGCGAAGATGCCGAACGCGATCGGCCCGAAGAACGGCACGAACTCGCTGACGCCGGCGATCAGGCCGAGCGACAGCGCCAGCGGTACGCCGAGCAGCCACAAGCCGATCGTCGTCATCGCGCCGATCGTGATCATCGAGACGAGCTGACCGAGAAGCCAGCGGCGGAGCGCATGCCCTGCCTCGGACAGCGCAGCGCCGATCCGGCCTCGATAGGCGGGCGGCGCAAGTCGTAGCGCACCGGCGAAATACGATCTCGGATCGGCCGCGACGTAGAGACCGATAGCCAGGATCAGCACCGCATCGAGCAGCGCATCGGTCGCGACGCCGGCCGCGCCGGCAACCCGCAGCCAGGGAACGCCGCCGTC
Source organism: Casimicrobiaceae bacterium (assembly GCA_035705655.1). Lineage (GTDB taxonomy): Bacteria > Pseudomonadota > Gammaproteobacteria > Burkholderiales > Casimicrobiaceae > VBCG01. The sequence goes on along the minus strand of DASSVX010000305.1, from coordinate 5,791 downwards.
CTTGATCGACTGCCAGGTGCCCGAAAGCACCGACGAGAACGGTGTCCGGGCGAGCCAGTCGCTCGCCGCACCGAGCGCCTGCGGCAGCGCCTGCCACAGCCCCGCCAACTGCCCGGCAATCTGCGCGCCGACGAGCCATACGCCGAGTCCGATCGCGCAAAGAAGTGCGACGACCACCGCGGCAAGCGCCCCGCGCGCCGGTAGCGCCGTGGCGTGCGAGACGGCGTCGGCGAGTGCGCGCAACGCCGTGGCGAGAATCACGCCGCCGAACACGAGCGGCAGCACGCCACGCAACTGCCAGACGATGAACGCGAGCGCGACCAGCGCGACCGCGATGATCACGCGCCGCGTGTACGGGTCGGGGCTCGGCTTCAAGCGTCCGACGTTAAGCCGCAGTGTCCGGCCACGTCATCGGAACGACGACCATTCGGCTGTCGGGCTCCCGCTCACATTGCCCGTCGGCGGCGCGTCGCGTTGCGGCGATAATGCCGCCTCGACGCCGGCCGGCCCGCGCGTCGGCGTGTCCATGGAGTTCACCCGATGAATCGCAATGCGCCCTGCGCCTGCGGCAGCGGCAAGAGATTCAAGCACTGCTGCGGACAGGACCCGGTGCGCGCCGAGTCCGCCGCGCCGGCGCGCGACCGCGCGCTTGCGGCCCATCGCGCCGGTGAACTGGGAAAAGCGGAATCGCTCTACCGGCTTGCGCTCGACGACAATCCCGCCGACGTCGATGCGCTGCACATGCTCGGCATCGTTCAGTTCGAGCGGATGCGCTACCGCGAGGCGCTGCAGCTCCTGTGGGATGCGGCCGAGCGAACGGGCTGGACGATTGCGGCAATCCGGCACAACCTGGGGCTCGTCCTCGGCAAGCTGTTGACGCGCGAGGCGAACGTGCGACAGGCCGACCTCCTCGCGGCGTCGATCGCCCGTGCGCGGAGCGAGCCGCACGCCGATGCGTCGCCGCGGGTGAGCGTCGTTCTGCCGGCCTTCAACCACGCGGCGTACGTTGCCGACGCGATCACCTCGGTGGCGGCGCAGACGTACGCGAATCTCGAGCTCGTGGTCATCGACGACGGCTCGGACGATCCCACGCCGGCGGTGATCGCCGAATGTCTCGCGTCGTTTCCGCGGCCGTCGCGCTTCGTCCGGCGTGAAAATCGCGGCGCGCCCGCAACACTCAACGAAGCCGCGGCGCTTGCGGGCGGAGGCTACCTCGCGTTCCTGAACTCCGACGACGCGTATGCGCCCGGCCGCCTCGCAGCGCTTGTCGACGCGGTCGCGCGCCGCGGCCACGCGTGGGGCTTCTCGCTCGTCACCAACGCGTTCGCCGGCGACTCGGCGCGGGCCGACGCAGCGGCCGATGTCCTGCAGAAGCAGCGCAATTTCCTGGGCTCGCAGCCGGCGAGCTTCACGCTCGTCGAATTCAACGTCGCGGTGTCGAGCGGCAACCTGTTCGTCGAGCGCGAATTCTTCCGCTCGCTCGGCGGATTCCGCGACTATCGGTACAACCACGACTGGGATTTTTGCCTGCGCGCGGCAGCGCTCGCCGAGCCCGTCGTCGTCGAGCAGCCGCTCTATCACTATCGCCGGCACGCGAGCAACACGATCGCAGAATCGAGGCTACGCGCAACGCAGGATGCCGACTCGGTCTTCGCCGATTTCGTCGCCGCCGCATTGAGCGACGGGTCGGGCGCGCGCAACGATCTTGGTCCCTGGTGGCCCGCGAACCGGACGCTGCTGTTGCGCCAGCTCCTGCGCAACGGCCAGGGCGCGCTCGTTCCCGTTGCCGTCCTGCGCGCGCTCGCCGATGCATGGCGCTCGGCGCCGGTGCCCGCCGACCGCGCGGCGAGCACGCGGGCGGTTGCTGGCACAGAACGCAAGAGCGCACTCGTCGTGCTGGGTATGCATCGCAGCGGCACGTCGGCGATCGCCCGCGTGCTGAACCTGTGCGGCGCATTCCTGCCCGCCAAGGTCAAGCCACCGAAGATCGGCGTCAATCCCAAGGGCTTCTGGGAGCCCGAAGCGGTGCTCGATCTCGACGTGCGCCTGATGCGCCAACTCGGCGGCGACTGGTGTCACGTCGACTTCGCGCTGCCCGGAAGCGGTGCACTCGTCGACGAGTTCCTGGCGGATGCCGGCGCCCTGCTCGCATCGGAGTACGAGGACCACGCGCTGATCGCGATCAAGGATCCGCGCATCTGCGTGCTCGCGCCGTTGTGGCATCGCGCACTCGAAGCCGCCGGCTATCGACCGCTGTATGTCGTTCCGATCCGCAACCCGCTCGAGGTCGCGCAATCGCTGCACGCGCGCGGCGACATGTCGATCGACGCCGGTCTCGCGCTGTGGCGCGCGTACATGGAGCGGGTCGTCGCGTTCACCGATGATCGCGCCGACGTCGTGTTCATTCGCTACGCCGAATTGCTCGACGACTGGCAAGCGGTCGTCGAACGGATCGCGCGGCGGCTCGACGTGCCGCTCGACGTGGAACGCGACGCCGGCGAGGTGCAGCGCTTTCTGGACAAGGACCTGCGCAACCAGGCGGCCGACGAGCACGCGCTCGACATGCTCCTGCCGGGAACGGAAGGCGACGCGATCCGCGCGCTCCATCGCACGTGTCTTGCGCACTGCGACCGCGATGCGTCGCCGCGTACGCAGGCGCGGTCAAGCCGCGACGGTGCGGGCGACACGGTTCGCCTCGGCGGCCCGCACGCCAGCGCGTGCTTCGTGCTGTGCATCGAGAACAACGGCATCCGCGAGCAGGCGCTGCTGCTGTGCCGGAGCGTCCGGCAGTTCGCCGGGCGCTATCGCGATGCGCCGATCCTCGCGTACGCGCCGCGCCCGGGGCTCGGCGTCGGCGCGTCGGTGCGCCGGGCGCTCACCGACCTCGGCGTCGAGTACATCGACGCGCCGCTCAACACGACATGCCCCGAGTACCCGCCGGCAAACCGCGTGTTCGCCGGCGCGCACGCCGAGCGCCACGCCGATGCCGATTTCCTGATCGTGTGCGACAGCGACACGGTCTGGCTCGGCGAGCCCGAGCTTCCCGACGATGCCGACGCCGGCGTGCGCGCCGTCGATTCGAAGGGCAGCGCGACCGGCGGGCCCGGCGATCGTTTCGACGACTACTGGGCGCAACTCGCGCAACTGGCCGGCGTGCCGCTCGACCGCCTCCCGTATCTGCGCTCGACGATCGGCAACGAGCGCATCCGCGCCTCGTACAACGCCGGCTTCACGATCGCGCGCCGGCGCCTCGGCATGCTCACGCGCTGCGCCGAGCTCTTCGCCGCGTCGCGCGATGCGGGGCTTCGTCCCTATCGCGACAGCGGCCTCGAAATCGTCGCATCGACGGGGCGCGTCGGGCGCGTCGGAAGCGAGTACTGGGGCTCGAGCCAGGCGGCGCTACCCTTGCCATCTGGGCCACGACCGATCGCGTGGCTCTGTACCCCGATCACTACAACGTTCCGCTGCACCTGATCGCGTCCGAAGGCGAGATCGACCCGCGCTGGCTCGCGCACGCACCGGTGCATCTGCACTACCACTGGATGTTCGACGAACGCCACCACGAGAACGCCATGGAACTGCTGGCGCGGCTCGGCGTTCCCGCCGATCGGCGCGCATGGCTGCTCGCGCGCACGCCGTTTCGCGCTGCGGCCGCGACCCGGGCCGGCGCGCCTGCGGAACACGGCACGCCGCGGGCGCTCACGCCGCGATGATGCCGCAGCGTCGCAGTTGCGCAATGATTCGCTCGACCGCCGATGCCGGATCGGCAGCCGCACCGTCGATGGTCAACTCGGCGTGGAGCGGTGCCTCGTAGGGCGAGTCGATTCCGGTGAAGTTCGCGAGCTCGCCCCGGCGGGCCTTCCGGTAGAGGCCCTTGGGGTCGCGTCGTTCGGCCACCGCCAGCGGCGTGTCGACGTAGATCTCGATGAAGTCGCCATCGGGCAGCAGCGCGCGCGCCATCCGTCGCTCGTTACGAAACGGCGAGATGAACGCGGTGATGACGATCAGGCCCGCGTCGGCCATCAGCGCCGCGACCTCGGCGATGCGGCGAATGTTCTCGACGCGATCCTCGGCGGTGAAACCGAGATCCTTGTTGAGGCCCTTGCGCACGTTGTCGCCGTCCAGCAGATACGTGTGCCGTCCGAGCGCGTGCAGCCGGCCCTCGAGCAGATTGGCAATCGTCGACTTTCCCGCCCCCGACAGGCCGGTGAACCACAGCACGCAGGGCCGCTGCGACTTGAGTGACGCCCGCGCGACGCGATCGATGTCGACCGGCTGCCAATGAATGTTCTGCGAGCGGCGCAGCGCAAAGCGCAGCCGGCCCGCGCCGACGATGTCGCCGTTCATCGGGTCGATCAGCACGAAGCGCTCGCCAGCCCGGCCGCCGCCGGCGGGGGTGAACGCGATCGGCTGCGCGAGCGTGAGGTCGCCGACGCCGACTTCGTCGCGTTCGAGCTTGTCGGCGGCGACGTGCTCGAGCGAGTCGAGGCCGATGCGATATTTGAGCGGCGCGATCGTCGCATTGACCGTCGTCGCCGCAATCGTCATCGCGTAGCGCCGCCCGCGCAACAGCGGCGCCTCGCCGAACCAGGCAATCGACGCCTCGAACTGATCGGCCTCGGGACGCGACGCCGTTGCCACGCCGGACGCGGGCTCGCGCGCTTCGTCGATGGCAGCGCCGTCGAGGTGCGCGACCAGGGATGGGCCCGCATACCAGTCCATCGCCGCACCGGGTTCCGCAACGTTGTCACCGTGCAGCGCCGATATCGGAACGGCGGCAACGCGCGCAAACCCGAGCTCGTGCACGAGCGCCTGATAGACGGTCTCGATCGCAGTGAACGCCGATTGCGCGTTGCCCGCGAGATCCATCTTGTTGACCGCAAGCACCACGCGCGGCAGGCAAAGCAGCGCGGCCACGAAGCCAAAGCGGTGCGCCGGCTCGAGCAAGGCGCTGCCTGCGTCGACGACGAACACTCCGACGTCCGCCGCGGCGTCCTCGCCCACCATGCGCCGCACGTCGCGCTCGTCCTCCGGCGTGTTTACGAGGACGAACCGCGCTGCCAATGCCGCGCTTGCCTGCGGGGATCGGATCGCACCGGCCGGCCCGTGCTCGCCGGCGAGCCGCGCGAGCAGCGTCCGCTTCCCTTGCTGCGCGCCGCCGCACACGAGCACCCGCAACGGTGGTGACTCGGCGTGCGGTGCTTCCGGCATCGTCATGACGCTCGCGTCGTTACAGCAACGGCCCGAGCATCGGTGCGAGCAGCCGTTCTGCCGCGAACCACAGCAGGATCGCGAGCAGCAGCAACACGGTGAACTTGAGCGTGAGCCCGATGAAGCGCAGGTAGCGCGGGTCGCGCTTGACGAGCCAGAGCAGCACTGCCGCTCCCACTGTCGCGAGTGCCGCGAACAGCAGCAATCTAACCAGTATCAAGCTGCGCCGATGGCTGCCCAGTCCTGGAACGCGGACGGCAGTTCGTCGTCGGCATCGAACGAGACGATCTCCCAGGCGTCGCTTCGCGCGAGGAGCGCGCGGGTGAGCGCGTTGTTGAGCGCATGGCCCGGCTTGAACGCCGTGTACTGTCCGATCAGCGGACGCCCGAGAAGATAGAGATCGCCGATCGCGTCGAGCACCTTGTGCTTGACGAACTCGTTGTCGTAGCGCAGCCCCTCGCTGTTCAGCACGCGCGTCTCGTCGAGGACGATCGCATTGTGCAGGCTGCCGCCAAGTGCGAGGCCGGCGGCGCGCATGGCCTCGACATCCTGCATGAACGCGAACGTGCGTGCGCGCGCA
>DASSVX010000304.1:0-12869 GCA_035705655.1 Casimicrobiaceae bacterium | reverse complement strand
CGCCGTTTTGTTGCCACGCCGTCGGAAGAAATAGCAGGTGCGCCGAGGTGACCCGGTTCAGCGCATCGCGTCGGGTTTCACGCTCTGCACCACGTCGTTCTCGGCAACGTCGCCGCGCACGACCGCACGACCGAGTCGTTCGAGCAGCACGAAGCGCATCGCTCCTGATTGAACCTTCTTGTCGCGCTGCATCAACTCGAGCCAGCGCTCGCGCGCGATCCTCGGTGGCGCCGCCGGCAATTTCGCAGCAACGACCAGGTTGGCGAGGCGCGTGGCTTCGTCCGCGCTCAATCCACACACGCGCCCCGACAATCGCGCCGCGCACACCATGCCGGCCGCGACGGCCTCGCCGTGCAGCCATTCGCCGTAACCCTGTGCGGCCTCGATCGCATGACCGAACGTGTGACCGAAGTTGAGGAGTGCGCGCTCGCCCGCTTCGCGCTCGTCGGCGGCGACGATCTGCGCCTTGATCTCGCAACTGCGCACGATGGCGCGTTCGAGCGCTGCGTCGTTGCGCGCAAGCAGCGCCGCCATGTTCGTTTCGAGCCACGCGAAGAATTCTGCATCGCGGATCGCGCCGTACTTGATCACCTCGGCCAGTCCCGCCGACAACTCGCGATCGGGCAACGTCGACAGCACGGCCGTATCGATCAGCACGGCGCGCGGCTGCCAGAACGCGCCGATCATGTTCTTGCCGAGCGGATGGTTGATCCCGGTCTTGCCGCCCACCGAGGAGTCGACCTGCGCGAGCAGCGTCGTCGGCACCTGGACGAACGCAATGCCGCGCTGGTAGATCGCCGCCGCGAAGCCCGCGATGTCGCCGACGACGCCGCCGCCAAGCGCAATCAGCGTCGTCGAACGCTCGATGCGCAATTCGAGGAGGCGCGTCAGAAGATCGTCGAGCGTTTTCTGGTTCTTGTGCGCCTCGCCGTCGGGCAGCAGCACGACGTCGACGTGCATGCCGGCGCCGCCCAGCGACGTTCTCAAGGGCGCAAGGTGGTGTGCCGCGACGATTGCGTTCGTCACGATCACGCCGCGCTGTCCGCGCTGCACGTCGAGCAGCGACGCGGCGCGCGACAGCAGCGCATTGCCGACGTGAATCGGGTACGTGCGCGCGCCGAGGCCGACCGTCAATGTCTTCATGCCAGCCGGAAAGGGAAGGTCATCCCGGCGATCCGTTGCAAGGCTCGGCGTCGAGCCAGCGCACGAAGCGGATGACCGCTTCGCGGTCCGACTCGATCACGTGGTCGGCCACCTCGCGGTAGAGCGGATCGCGCAGCTGGTACAGCTCGACCAGCCGGTTGCGTGGATCGGCGGCGTGCAGCATCGGACGCTGGCGGCTGTTGCGCAGGCGTTGCCAGAGCGTCTCGGGCTCGGCGTGCAGGTACAGCACGGTGCCGTTCTCGCGCAGTCGCACGCGGCTTTGCTCGCGCATGACGGCCCCGCCTCCGGTCGCGAGCACGATGCCGCTGCGGCGCGAGAGCTCGTCGATCACCGCTTCCTCGCGATCGCGAAAGCCGGCTTCGCCTTCCACCTCGAAGATCGTCGGGATGCGCACCCCGAGCCGTGCCTCGAGCTCGTGGTCGGCGTCGACGAACGGCTTGTCGAGGCGGCGCGCGAGCTGGCGTCCGAGCGTCGTCTTGCCGGCGCCCATCAGGCCCACGAGAAAAAGATTGCCCCGGTGCAGTGACACCGGGGAATTGTAAAGGGTCGGAGACGAGTTTCCGCGAGGAAAGTCGTCTCTGACCCTACATCGGTTTACCTGACCGACGTCACGGTGTCCTTCACGATGCGCGGCGTCAGGAAGATCAGCAGCTCGGTCTTCTGGCTCGAGCGCGTGGTCGTCTTGAACAGATTGCCGAGCACCGGCACATCACCGAGGAAGGGCACCTGCGTCTTGTCGTTGCGGATCACTTCCTCGTAGATGCCGCCGATGACGGCGGTGTCGCCGTTGTTAACGGCGATCTGCGTCAGCACGTTCTTCGTGTCGATCGCCGGCACCTGTCCGCCACCCTGCACGTTGACGAGCTGGCCGACCGAGTCCTTGCGAATCTCGACCTGCATGATCACGCGTCCGTCGGGGGTGATCTGCGGCGTGACATCGAGCGCGAGCACCGCTTTCTTGAACGACACCGTCGCCGGCGAATTGGCGCTGCCCGGCGTCACGTACGGAATTTCGGTCCCCTGCTCGATATGCGCCTTCTGGTTGTCGCCGGTGATCACGCGCGGGCTCGACACGACCTTGCCACGGTTGTCGGCTTCGAGTGCCGACAGCTCGAGGTTGATCAGGTTGCCGCTACCGAGGTTGATCAGCGTGAGCGCCAGCTGCCCGGCGGGATTGGCGACGGGCAGGTTGATGTTGAGCTGCGGATCGTTCGAGTAGCCCGGCGTGGCGATACCCGACGCGAGCTCGAACGGCGTCTGCGTTTCGGTGGTGCGCGTCACCGTGCCGCCCGCGCCGCCCGACAGGGAGACCACCGGCTGCGTTGCAAGCGAGCCGCCGCTGCCCAGCGAATAGCGCCGGCCGAAGAGCGTCGCGCCAGTCTGCTGGCCGAAGCGGATGCCGAGCTGCCGGCTGAACGTGTCGTCGGCGATGACGATGCGCGCCTCGATCAGCACCTGGCGCACCGACGTGTCGATCTGGCGGATCACGCGTCGCACTTCCTCGAGCCGGCTCGCGATGTCGGTGACGAACAGGATGTTGGTGCGCGGATCGACGAACGCGGTGCCGCGCTTGGACAGGAATTGCGCGACTGCCGCGGCACCCGGCGCGCCGCCGCCGGCGCTGGAGCGGCCGTTGATGATGGCCAGGATGTCGTTGGCCTTCGCGTAATTGAGCTGGAACGTTTCGGTCTGCAACGGCTCGAGCTCGTTGATCTGCGCCTGCGACTCGAGCTGCTGCTTTTCCTTCAGCGCCAGTTCCTCGCGCGGCGCGATCAGAACGATGTTGCCGTTCTTGCGCATGTCGAGGCCCTTGGTCTGCAGGATGATGTCGAGCGCCTGGTCCCACGGCACGTCCTTGAGGCGCAGCGTGAGGCTGCCCGTGACCGTGTCGCTGGTGACGATGTTGAGGCCGGTGAAGTCGGCGATCACCTGCAGCACCGAGCGCACCTCGATGTTCTGGAAATTGAGCGACAGCTTCTCGCCCTTGTAGCCGGCGCGCGATCCCTGCACGAGCTTGTTCGGATCGTCGACGACCGGCTTCACCTCGATGATGAAGCGGTTCTCGGCCTGGTACGCCGAATGTTCCCACAGGCCCTGCGGCTGGATCACCATGCGCGCGTTGCCGTTCTGCTCGAACGTGTCGACGGTGACGACCGGCGTGTTGAAATCGGCGACGTCGAGCCGCCGCTCGAGGTTGCGCGGCACCGACGTCTTCTGGAAGTCGACGATCAGTTGCCGTCCCTGCTGGCGGATGTCGATGCCCGTGTTGTTGTCGGAGAGGTCGACGATGATGCGCGCCTCGCCGTTCCTGCCGCGGCGAAAGTCGACGTCGCGCAGCGCGTGCTGCTGGTCGCCCGGGGCGCCTTCGGCGAAGCGCTGCACCGGCGCCGGCGCCGCCTGCGCCACCGCCGACGTGCTGTCGGAGAGGGTGACGACGACGGCGTTTCCTTCGACCTTGGTGTCGAACGACTGCGGCTTGTTCAGGCTGAACACCACGCGCGTGCGCTTGCCGGCTTCGACGAACTGGAGCGTGCGCAGCGCGGGATCGTCGACGTTGCGCTGGTTGCTCGGCAGCGCGCTCGTGGTGTCGAAAAAGTCGAGTGCGATGCGCGGCGGCGACGCGGTGGCGAAGCCTGCCGGCGGATTGGCCGGCGGCGACTTGAGCTCGAAGCGCACGATCGTGTTGCCCGATGCAGCACGGGTGACCGACACCTGCTCGATCTGGTTCGGAGCTTGCGCGAGTGCGGCACCGGCAACGACGAACGCCGCGATGCCCGCGAGCCATGCTCTCACTGTGGCGAGGCCTCCCGAGCCCGGCCGTCGACCGACGCCAAAAGCGTTCATTTTTTCTGCTCCTGTTTCTGGTCAGCCTGCTGCAGGTTGAGCGTGCTGGACCGCTCCGACCAGTCCCCCGACCCGTCCTGCACGAGTTCCTTGAGCTTGATGTCGGCGTCGTCGATGTCGACGATCACGCCGAAGTTCTGCCCCATGTGCATGCCTTGGCGCACCTGGTAGATGTCGCGCTCGGGTGTCTTGACGAGCGCGTAGCGCGTCTTGCCTTTCTCGAGCGTGCCGACCATCGACAGCGATTCGATCGGATAGGCCTCGAGCGGCTCGCGGCGGCGGTTGAGGTCCGGCGCGAGCTTGCTCGTGCTCTCGGACTTCATCGGCTCGATCTTGCGCGGCTTGAACGGATCGGGCAGGTCGAAATCGTTGTAGACGAACGGCTCGTACGGCTTGATCTGCGGAATGGGGTCGAGGTGGCCGCGCACGCCCTTGCCCTGCTCGGCCATCCAGTCGGTGAGATCCTTGTGGCTCGACGCACCGCAGCCGGCGACCAGCGCGGCCGATGCAATGGCGATGAAGGCGCCGCGCTTCATTTCTTGCCCTTCGCCGCCTTCGCCAGCGCGCGCTGCTTCGCCATTTCTTCCTCGTCGAGATAGCGGAACGTCTTCGCCACGGCGTCCATCGTCAGCGTTCCCTTGTCGTTGACGATGGCGAGGTCGTTCAGCGTCACGATGCGCGGCAGCGCGGCAACATCGCTCGCGAACGCGCCGATGTCGTGATAGTTGCCGGTGATCTTGATGCTGATCGGCAGCTCGGCGTAGAAGTCGGCCATCCGCTCCTGCGGCGCCGGCCGGAACAGGTCGAACTGCAGACCGCGGCCGAGGCCGGCCTGGTTGATGTCGGTGAGGAGAGCGTCGATCTCCGAGCGGTTCGGCAGCTGCTTGACGAGCGCACCGAACGACTGCTCGACCTCGGCGAGCTGCTGCACGTAGAGGTCGTAGTTGATCGCCTTCGCCTTCTTCTCCTTGAACTGGTCGCGCAGCCGCCCCTCTTCCTGCTGGGCGGTTTGCAGCGAATCCCACTGGTCCTTCCAGTCGAAGTAGGCACCGAGCGCGACGATGAACAGCACGACGAGCGCGAGGACGATGATCTTCGGCGCGAGTGGCCACTTGCCGACCTCGCGGAAATTGAGGCGGCGGAAGTCGTCGAGCGTCATGCCTTGCCTCCCTTGGCCTGCGCCTTGCCCGGCGCGCCGGGGGCCGCGACCGCTTCAGGCGTCGCCCGCCGGATCTGGAAATTCAGCGTGAACTGGTTCAGGTTCTGCGGTCCCGTGCGGCCCTGTGCCGGAACGCTGACGAGCCTGATCTCGACGAGCTCGGGCTTCTCGAGCCACGGCGAGCCTTCGATGTTGCGCATCAGCGTCGACACGCGCGCATTCGATTGCGCGAAGCCGACGATGGTCACCTTCTTGTCCGTCTGCTTGACCGAGCTCAGGTAAACGCCCTCGGGCAATTGGCGCACGAGCTGGTCGAGCAGGTGCACGGCCTCGTTGCGGTTCGACTGCAGCGTTTCGACGACCTGCTTGCGCGCGAGCACCTGCTGGATCTGGTCGCGCAGCCGGTCGATCTCCTTGATCTGCGCATCGAGCTCGGCGATCTTCGTCTTGAGAAGCTGGTTGCGCGAGATCTGGTTGTCGATGCGCGCGGCGAGGATCACGTGCACGAGCGCCACGATGGCCACGCCGAGGATCGCGAGCGTGATCGCGAGCGATACGAACTGGCGCTCGCGGGCTTGCCGCTTCTGCTCGCGATGGGGCAGCAGATTGATGCGCATGGAAGGCCCCTCGTCCTATTCGAAACCGCGCATGGCGAGGCCGGTGGCGATCATCAGCATCGGCGCCTCCTGCGCGAGCTGCCGCGGCCGGACCCGGTCGCTGGTCTGCATCGTGGCGAACGGGTTGGCGACGAGGGTGGCGACGCCGGCCCGCTTCGCGACGAGCTCGTCGAGCCCCGGCAACAGCGCGCAACCGCCGGCGATGACGATCTGGTCGACCTGGTTGTACGACGTGGACGTGAAGAAGAACTGCAGCGCGCGCGTCACCTCGAGCGCGAGCGATTCCATGAACGGCTGCAGCACGTCGTGGTCGTAGTTCTCCGGCAACCCCTGGTTCCTGCGCGCCGACTCGGCCTCGTCGGCCGACAGGTTGAAGGCGCGCTGGATATCCTGCGTAAGCTGATTGCCGCCGAACGCCTGATCGCGCGAAAATAGCATCTGGCCGTTGCGAAGGACGTAGAAGTGCATGACGTGCGCCCCGATGTCGACGAGCGCGATGTTCTGGTCGCGCCCGTTCGCGGGCAGCGACGGCGCGATCAGCTGGAACGCCTCCTGCGTCGAATACGATTCGACGTCCATTACGCGCGCCTTGAGCCCGGCCGCTTCGGCCACGGCCACGCGATCCTCGACCTTTTCCTTCCGCGACGCGGCGATCAGCACCTCGACTTCGTCCGGGTTGTTCGGGGCCGGCCCGATCTCCTGGAAATCGAGGTTGACCTCGTCGAGCGCGAACGGGATGTACTGGTTGGCCTCAGCCTCGACGGTGAGCTCGAGGTCCTCCTCCCGCTGTCCGGCCGCCACGATGATTTTCTTCGTGATGACCATGGCGGCGGGCAGCGCGAGGGCGACGTTGCGATTGCGGCTGCCGAGGCGCTTCCAGGCGCGCTTCAGCACGTCGGCGCAAAGCTCGATGTTGAGCACGTTGCCGTCGGCGACGACGTCCTTCGGCAGCGGCTCGATGACGTAGCGGTCGAGGCGGTAAGTCCCCTTCCCGGCCGCAGAAAGCTCGACGAGCTTGAGCGATGTCGAGGCGATATCCACCCCAATAAGCGTCGGCGACCTGGTTTTGAACAAGTCGAGTGCAGAGGAGAAGTTATCGGCAAGCATCGTGTCGGCCCCGTTGCTGATAATCTACATTAAACGCCGGCGACAAGTGTACCGGTCGCCGAAATGTTTCCTTTCCGGCGGGTGAGTGTTGCAACCACGCCTATAATCGACTGCGGCACCCCGCCCCAAACATGGCTTTTATTCCATCGTGCTAAAGCGCTGGCTCGTCTATACCGCCTCGGTCGTGCTGGGCCTCGCCGTCGTCGGCGGCCTGCTCGGCGCCTTCGTCCTGGCGCTGCTGTGGCCGACGCTCCCCCCTCTCGACGCGCTCACCGACTACCAGCCGAAGGTGCCCCTGCGCGTGGTGTCGGCCGACGGCGACCTGCTCGGCGAATTCGGCGAGGAGCGGCGCGCCGTCGTGCGTATCGCCGAAGTCCCGGATGTCATGAAACACGCCATTTTGGCCGCGGAAGACGAACGTTTCTATCAACACGGCGGCGTCGACTATTTGAGCGTGCTTCGCGCCGCGCTCGCGAACGCCACGTCGGGCACCCAGCAGGGCGCCGGCACGATCACGATGCAGGTCGCCCGCAACTTCTTCCTCACCCGCGAGAAGACGGTGTCGCGCAAGCTCCGCGAGGCGCTGCTCGCGTGGAAGATCGAGGCCTCGCTGTCCAAGGACGAAATCCTCGAGCTCTACATCAACCAGATCTTCCTCGGCCAGCGCGCCTACGGCTTCGCCGCCGCCGCGCAGACGTACTTCGGCAAGCCGCTGTCCGAGATCACCGTAGCCGAAGCCGCCACGCTCGCGGGCCTGCCCAAGGCGCCGTCCGCCTACAACCCCATCACCAATCCGCGCAGGGCCAAGACGCGCCAGCTCTACGTGCTGCGACGGATGCATGAGCTTCACTATATAAACGACGACCAGTTTCGGGAAGCACAAAATGCGCCATTGAAATTGCGCCCGGCGACGCGCGAAGTGTCCGGCGTGCACGCCGAATTCGTGGCCGAGATGGCCCGCCAGGTGGTCTTCGACGCGTACGGCGACAGCGCGTACACGCGCGGCATCACCGTGTGGACGACCATCCACCGCGCCGATCAGGAAGCGGCGTACGCGGCGGTACGCAAAGGCGTGATCGACCACGACCAGCGCCACGGCTATCGCGGGCCGGAAGGCTACGTGAGCCTGCCGAAGGACCCGGCCGAGCAGGATGCCGCGCTCGACCGCGTGTTCCAGGAGAACCCCGACAGCGACAATATCGTCACCGGCGTCGTGCTGCAGGCCACGTCCTCGCAGGTACGCGCCGTGCTTGCGAACGGCGATCAGGCAGAAGTGACGGGCGCCGGACTCAAGTTCGCCCAGCGCGCGCTCGGCGACAAGGCGCCGGCGAACCAGAAGATCCGCACCGGCGCCATCATCCGCCTCACCCGCGACGACAAGGGTCACTATGCGATCACCCAGATGCCGCTCGCGGAGGCGGCGTTTGTCGCCGTGCGCCCCGACGACGGCGCCATTCTCGCGCTGATCGGCGGCTTCGACTACGAGCGCAACAAGTTCAACCACGCGACGCAGGCGCTGCGCCAGCCGGGCTCGGCATTCAAGCCGTTCATCTATTCCGCGGCGCTCGAGAAGGGCTTCACGCCGGCAACGATCATCAACGACGCGCCGTTCTTCGTCCCGGCCGAAAAGGCGGGCGGCGAGGCGTGGGAGCCGAAGAACTACGAGGGCAAGTTCGAGGGTCCGATGCGGCTGCGGGTCGCGCTCGCGCACTCGAAGAACCTCGTCACGATCCGCGTGCTGCAGGCGATCGGTCCGCAATACGCGCAGGACTACATCGCGCGCTTCGGCTTCGACCCGAAGCTGCACCCTGCCTACCTGACGATGGGCCTCGGCGCGGGTGCGGCAACGCCGATGCAGATGGCCACCGCGTATTCGGTGTTCGCCAACGGCGGCTACCGCATCACTCCGTACCTCATCAGCCGGATCACCGACAGCCACGGCGATCCGCTGTCCGAGGCGAAGCCGGCAATGGCCGGCAAGGATGCCGAGCGGGCCATCGACCCGCGCAACGCGTTCATCATGCAGTCGCTGTTGCGGGAGGTGATCACCTCGGGCACCGCGACGCGCGCGCTGTCGTTGAAGCGCAAGGACATCGCCGGCAAGACCGGAACGACCAACGACGACGTCGACGCCTGGTTCTGCGGCTTCAACGTGGCGCAGGTGGGCATCGCGTGGATCGGCTACGACCAGCCGAAGACGCTCGGCACCAACGAAACGGGAAGCGTGGCCGCGCTGCCGATGTGGATCGCGTACATGGAGAAGGCGCTGAAGGGCGTTCCCGAGACGCTGCGCGATCCGCCGTCCGGCGTCGTTTCGCTGCGCATCAATCCCGAGACCGGATTGCGCGACGATACAAGCAACCTGTCCGACTGGTTCATGGCCGAGTTCACGCCGCGGATGGCGCAGGACGCGCTCGCGCCGGCATTGATGCCGGGATCCGCCCCCGCGCGCGACGTGCGCAACCAGCTTTTCTGAAGTGCACCGACCCCGCCGCGACCGTGAGCCGCAGGGCCGCGATGCGCAGAATCGCGCACGCATCGCCGATCTTGCCGCACGGCTCATCGCCGAGCACGGACTCGCCGACTGGTCGCTCGCCAAGCGGAAGGCTGCGCGCCAGCTCATGCTCCCCGAGCGCACGACGCTTCCCGGCGACGACGAAATCGAGATCGCGCTCGCCGCGCATCATGAGCTGTTCGACGGCGACGAGCACACGGCGACGTTGCGTGCGCAACGCGAGGAAGCGCTCGTGTGGCTGCGCTTCTTTGCCGCATTCGAGCCGGTGCTCGCCGGTGGCGTCGCCGCCGGCTGGGCCACCGAGCACAGCGACATCCGCATCGAGCTCGTCGCCGACGATTCGAAGCTCGTCGAGCTCGCGCTCATCAACGCCGGCATCGCCTACAGCGTCGCCCCCGGCGTTGCGCAGCATGCGGCGCCCGAGCTTCTCATCGCCACGCCGCAAGGCGACGTGCGCGCGATCGTGCGCACGCCGTTTGCCGCACGGCAGCGACCGCGCCGCGACGAAACGCGGCTCGACGAGGCAAGGCTCGCGGCGTTGCTGGCGGGCGAGGATCGATCCTAGCGGTCCGGGTCCCCGTTCTTGAGCCACGCGGCGGCCTCGAGCGCGTAATAGGTGAGAATTGCGTCGGCGCCGGCGCGCTTCATCCCCGTCAGCGCCTCGAGCACGCAGGCGCGCAGGTCGAGCCATCCGGCCTGCGCGGCGGCCTTCAGCATCGCGTATTCGCCCGACACCTGGTACACGGCGGTGGGCATGCCGAATTCGTCCTTCACGCGCCGGACGATATCGAGATAGGGCAGGCCCGGCTTGACCATCACCATGTCGGCGCCTTCCTGGATGTCGAGGTAAGTCTCCCACAGCGCTTCGTCGCTGTTGCCGGGGTCCATCTGGTACGTGTGCTTGTCGCCGTGCGCGAGGCTCCTTGCCGATCCCACCGCATCACGGAACGGTCCGTAGAACGACGATGCGTATTTCGCCGAGTAGGCGAGGATGCGCGTATGGATGAAGCGCTTCGCGTCGAGTGCGCTGCGCAGCGCCGCGACGCGGCCGTCCATCATGTCCGACGGCGCGACGATGTCGACACCGGCCGCCGCGTGGCAAAGCGCCTGGCGCACGAGCGCCTCCACCGTCTCGTCGTTCATCACGTACCCGGTGTCGTCGACGAGGCCGTCCTGTCCGTGGCTCGTGTACGGATCGAGGGCGATATCGGTGACCACGCCAAGCTGCGGGAACCGCGCCTTCAGCGCGCGTACCGCGCGCGGTACGAGGCCCTCGTCGTTCCACGCTTCGGCGGCGCCCTCCGATTTGCGCTCGGCGGGGATCACCGGGAAGAGCGCGATCGCCGGCACGCCCGCGGCGACGCAGTGTTCGGCATCGACGAGCAGGAGGTCGATCGACTTGCGCGCGACACCGGGGAGCGATGTCACCGGTGTGGCGCGCGGCTCGCCGTGAACGAACACCGGGTAGATGAAATCGTCGGCGGACAGTCGCGTTTCGCGCGCGAGCCGGCGCGAGAAATCGTCGCGGCGCATGCGCCGCGGCCGCCTCGCGGGAAACGCTCCGCTATAGCTGAAACTCATCGATGCACCTTTTGCTGTCGTTGATGGAACTCGCATTTTCGATGACGGTCACAGAAAGCGGACGGTCAACGTCTCCCGCTTTCCTCCCTGAGCGGGTGCCCTCGCCGGTTTCGTACCGGCAGGGCGTTTTGAGGCCCCGCGTCACTCCCCTTGATCGCGGGGCCTTTTTCTATCCAAGCCACCGCTCGATCGCCCGGTCGGCCAGCTCGACACCCTGGCGTGACGTCGCCGAGAACCCGATCACCGACACGGCCCCGGCACGTTCGGCGAACGCACGCAGGAGTGCCGCTTGAATATCGGTGACCGCGCGACGCCGCTCGGCGACGTTCAGCTTGTCGATCTTCGTCGCGAGGATCAGCACCGGCCGCGACGAAGGCAGGAACGCCGACAGGAGATCGACGTCGAGCGCTTTCAGTCCATGCCGCGCATCGACGATCAGCACGAGACCGACGAGTGTCGAGCGCGACGTCACGTACGACCACAGGAAATCCTGCCATGCGCGCTTCAGCGCATGCGGCACGGCGGCGTACCCATACCCTGGAAGGTCGGTGACGAGCGCGCCGCTTCGCAGGCGAAAGAAGTTGATCTGGCGTGTTCGTCCGGGCGTGCGGCTCGCATGGGCCAGCCGCGTCTGGCGTGCGAGCGCATTGATGGCGCTCGACTTGCCCGCGTTCGAACGGCCGGCGAACGCAATCTCGGGCAGCCCTTCCGCCGGGAGCTGCGCGGCCTCGGCAGCACCGGTCACGAACGAGGCACCTTCGATCGGTCCCGGCACGTGCGGTGCATCCGCGATTTTGGCCGGGTGCTGCGAGTCCGCTACAATGGCGCGTTTTTTCATCGCAACACGCTTCGTCATCGCACGCTGCACGGCGCGCGCCGGTGACGAATGCCGCATCCCCTGGAGCTCGAGTTCATGACCCGTACCTGGCGCTGTATCTTCATTGCCGCCACCGCCATGATGTCCGGCGCTTGCATCGCACAAGAGGCGGCGCAACCGGCAGCGGCGGCGCCCGATCCTGCGAAGGCGAAGCAGATCGCCACCCAGGTGTGCGCGGCGTGTCACGGCGCGGACGGCAACAGCGCGGCCGCGGCGAATCCGAACCTCGCGGGACAGGGGGCCGACTATATCACCCTGCAATTGATGCATTTCAAGGCCGGCGTGCGCGTGAACGCGACGATGCAGGCGATGGCGGCATCGCTTTCCGACGATGACATGCGCGGGCTCGGCGCCTACTTTTCGCAGCAGAAGCCGAAGGGGCTCGCGGCGAAGGATGCGGCGCTCGTGAAGACCGGCCGGCAGCTGTGGCGGGGCGGCGATTCGGCCACCGACGTTCCCGCCTGCGCCGGATGCCATTCGCCGACCGGCGCGGGCATCCCGAAGAACTATCCGCGCCTCGCGGGCCAGTACGCCGACTACGTGTACGCGCAGCTCAAGGCCTTCAAGGCCGGCGCGCGAGGCGCCGATCCGGGTGGCAAGGACGTCAACGGCCGCATCATGGCGACGATCGCGGGCAACATGACCGACGAGCAGATGAAGGCCATCGCCGACTACGCCATGGGCCTGCGCTAAAACCGAAGTAGGGTCAGAGACGACTTTCGCGTTGCGAAACTCGTCTCCGACCCTTTCGTCAACTGCCCATCGGTGCGCACATGATCACGGCGTCGGGCCCGTAGCCTTCGGGTATCCACGTCGTCGGATCGGCGCGCATCTCGTCGCGCAGTTCGTGATCCGCCGTGTAGCGATGGTTGGTCGTGCGCTGGTTGAAGAAGCGCCAGATCGGCTGCGTTCCGCTCGCGCACGCACCCGTCGTCGTATCGGGCAGCGCAATGTAGAACACGTTGCCGCTTTCGTACGTCCATCCCGGAAACTTCTGCGGCTGGT